>JBOHYO010000202.1:0-9533 GCA_050737935.1 Rhodanobacteraceae bacterium | reverse complement strand
GAAATCGAGGCGCTGGCCTTCAATGAAATGTCTCTGCTACGCCAGACCAACCAGGCCGCGCACATCGAAGTGGCCTTGAACGGCGACGTCAAGCTGGCCAACCTGATCTGCGATGGCCTGCTGGTTTCCACGCCCGCGGGTTCCACCGCATACAACTTGTCCGCGCACGGACCGATCCTTCCGCTGGACGCCAACGTGCTGGCGCTCACCCCGATCAGCCCGTTTCGCCCGCGCCGCTGGCGCGGCGCCCTGCTGCCGGCCGCCACACAAGTCGGATTGCGCACGCTGGAACCCGACCACCGCCCGATCAGCGCCACCGCCGATTTCCACGAAGTGCGCGACGCCGTGAAAATCAGCGTGCGTCAGGCGCGAGAACGCTCGATCACTCTGCTGTTCGACCCCGAACGCAACCTGGCGCAGCGAATTCTGGACGAGCAGTTCGAGCTGTGAGCCGGCTGACCGCGGGATTGCCTTTGTCGCGGATGAGTTGGTTTGGCGAAGCACCTCGGCAGCGCACCCTCGCCGCGCCGCCGCCATGAGGCTTCGGCGCGCGCTACGTCACAGAGGGCGCACGGCTGTTTCGTAGCCTGGGCTGACCCGCGTTTCTTGCGGGGATCCCGACGTCAACGCGCAGACCTGTCGGGCTTCGCGTTGCTCAGCCCAACTCGCGTGCTACCCGCAGCAACGGCGCGCGCAGCACCCTGCGCTTCAGCCCGACTGGGCGATTTGCGCGAGCCGCCGCAACGCGACCGAGGCGATCGGGTAATCGACGTCGACGCCGCGGATTTCATCGAGCATGCCGCGGGTGAACTGCATCTGCGGATTGTCGCGCTGCAACCATGCGGCTACCGCGCCGTCGGCACCCTGCCTGCCCTGCTCGGAACCAAGGATCTGGCTGACCATCGCCCGCTGCTGCACCGCAAGTTCGTCGCGCAGGGCACCGCGCGCCTGGGCGTGCCAGCGACTTTCCACTGGCAGTTTCTCGATCTGGCGGCGCAGCCATTCGATGTCCATTGCTTCGCCGAGGTCGAAGAATACGCGCGCCACGTGCTCGACGGGCCGGCTGGATTCCAGCGAAGTTTCGATCACGTCCATCGCCACTTCCAGCGACGGGATCGTGGCGAGCTTGTGCGCGAGCTCGTCGGGGAACGCCATTCCCTGCCATTTTTCCAGGTCAACGCCCCACGACGCGCGTCCGGTTTCTGTCAGGGTCGCAGGCAGCGCCGCGCGCAGCGCATCCATGCCGGGCTGGTAGCGCTGCACCAGGTCGGTGATGCCGAGTACCGTACCCGGGAGGTTGAGCAGCCAGCGCGAAATGTGGCGCAGCAGTGACCACACCTTCATCAACGCATCGATCTGGGAGGCCTCACTGACCTTGCCGTCCAGCGCCTCGATACCGGCCCAAAGCTCGCGCGCGTGCAGGATCTGGCGGGCAGCGTTGTAGGCCTTGACCACCGCCGCGGCGGTCTCTCCGGTGTCTTCCTGACTGCGCAGCACGAACGTCGCGCCCATGCGGTTGACGATCGAATTGGTGACCGCGGTGGCGATGATCTCGCGCTTCAGGCGGTGCCGTTGCATGTGCGCGGCATATTTCTCATGCAGCGGCTCCGGGAAGTAGCGCACCAACTCGTGGGAGAGGAACGGGTCTTCCGGCACGTCGGAGTCGAGCAACTGCTGGTACAGCACGATCTTCGAGTACGACAGCAGCACCGCCAGTTCCGGCCGCGTCAGGCCCTGATGATGCATTCTGCGCTCGGCCAGTTCCGCGTCGGAGGGTAGCGACTCGATCTGGCGGTCGAGCTGGCCACGCGATTCCAGCGTGCGGATGAAGTGCGCCTTGGAGCCGATGCGGGTGACCGACATGTGTTCCATCAGGCTGATCGCGACGTTCTGGCGGTAGTTGTCGCGCAGCACCAGCCGCCCGACTTCGTCGGTCATCGAGTGCAGCAACACGTTGCGCGCCTCGACGTCCATCTCGCCGCGCTGGACGGCATCGTTCAGCAGGATCTTGATGTTGACCTCGTGGTCGGAGGTGTCCACGCCCGCCGAGTTGTCGATGAAGTCGGTATTGAGGATCACGCCACCCAGCGCAGCCTCGATGCGGCCCTTCTGCGTGAAACCGAGGTTGCCACCCTCGCCCACGATCCTGCAGCGCAGGTCGCCGCCATTGATGCGCAACGCATTGTTGGCGCGATCGCCGACGTCGGCGTTGCTTTCCGACGCAGCCTTGACATAGGTGCCGATGCCGCCGTTCCACAGGAGGTCGACCGGCGCCTTGAGGATCGCGCTGATCAGGCCGGTGGGCGCCAGCGACTCGACGTCGTCGGCGATGCCGAGCGCAGCGCGCATCTCGCGCGTGATTGCGATGGCTTTCAGGCTGCGCGCGAACACGCCGCCGCCCTTCGAGATCATCGCCTTGTCGTAGTCGTCCCACGACGAGCGCGGCAGGTCGAACATGCGCTCGCGTTCCACGAAGGACGGCTCGGCAGCCGGATCGGGATCGATGAAGATGTGGCGGTGGTCGAACGCCGCCAGCAGGCGGGTATGGCGCGACAACAGCATCCCGTTGCCGAACACGTCACCGGACATGTCGCCGATCCCGACGCAGGTGAATTCTTGCGATTGGCAGTCGCGGCCGAGTGCGCGGAAGTGCCGCTTGACCGACTCCCATCCGCCCTTGGCGGTGATCCCCATGCCCTTGTGGTCGTAGCCCGCCGAGCCGCCGGACGCGAACGCGTCGCCCAGCCAGTAGCCATGCTCGATGGACAAGTCGTTGGCGATGTCCGAGAACTTCGCTGTGCCCTTGTCGGCCGCGACGACGAGGTACGGATCATCGTCGTCATGACGCGTCACGTCGGCCGGATGCAGGATCTTGCCGGCGGCGGTGTCGATGTTGTCGGTGATATCCAGCATCCCGTTGATGAACATCTTGTAGCAGGCGATGCCCTCCGCCAGCACGGCGTCGCGGTCGGCCGCTTCGGGCGATCGCTTGACGAAGAAACCGCCCTTCGAGCCCACCGGCACGATCACGGTGTTCTTCACCATCTGCGCCTTCACCAGGCCCAGCACTTCGGTGCGGAAATCCTCGCGCCGGTCCGACCAGCGGATTCCGCCGCGCGCAACCGGTCCGAAACGCAGGTGCACGCCCTCGACGCGCGGCGCGTATACCCAGATCTCGCGGTACGGCACCGGCTTGGGCGCATCGGGAACATGGGCCGAATCGAACTTGTAACTGATGTACTCGGCAGGTTTGCCGTCGTGCAACTGGAAGTAATTGGTGCGAAGCGTCGCCCGCATCAGGTCCATGAAGCCGCGCAGGATGCGGTCGTCATCGAGGCTGGACACATTGACCAGCAAGGTCTTGATGGCCTTGATCAAGCCTTCGCACTGCACCCCGCGCGCGCTTTCGAGCACGCCGGCGACGCCTCCCACGAAGTCCGGGTTGGTATCCCGCACGGTCTGCGGGGTCAGGGTCTGCATTTCGCGCTGGAGGGCGTCGCGCGCAGCCGTGCGCGCTGCGGCATCGCCGGATTCCCGCTGCGGATCGAACTTCGCTTCGAACAGTTCCGCGAGCAGGCCCGCGATCATCGGATAGCGGTTCAGCGTCTCTTCCATGTACGCCTGCGAAAACGGCGTGCCGATCTGCTGCTGGTACTTGCAGTAGCCGCGCAGCATCGCGATCTGGCGCCAACCCAGGCCGGCCCGCAAGACCAGCGCGTTGAAGTGGTCGTTCTCGGCGCGACCGTGCCAGATCGCGTGGAAGGCGTCCTCGAAGCGGGCGTGCAGGTCCTCGAGCCCGAAGGCGAGAGGCACCGCCGGACGCACCACGAAGTCCTGCACGCAGGCCTTGTTGCCGCGCATGTCCAGCACGTGTACCTGCTCGGTATGCACCTTGAGCCCGGCGTTCTCGAGCAGGGGCAGCGCTTCGGACAACGGGATGTCGCTGCCGGGGCGGAAGATCTTGAAGTGCAGCTCGCCGGGCGTGCGGTATGACTCGTGCAGCGCAAGGCGCATGTCTTCACCGGCGCCGGCCATCGCGGCCAGGATGCCGACGTCCTCGGCCGCGCGCGCGGGCGTGGTGTCCTCGATGTAGCCCGCCGAGAAGGCGCGGCCCCAGCGGATGGCCAGTTGCGCGCCGCGCTCTTCGCCCAATCCTTGCACCAGCGCGTCGCGCAACTCGTCGTGCCAGCTCCGCACGATCGGGGCGAGCCGCGCGTCGAGTCTCGCCATGTCGACGTTCACCTGCTCACCGGTGCGCGGGCGCACCAGGATGTGCATGCGGGCCAGCGGCGAATCGCCGATCTGCACCGTCGCGTCGGCGTGCGCCCCGTGCAGTTCTTCGGTCAGCATCTCCTTGACGCGATCGCCGACAGCCGGGCTGTAGTGGTCGCGCGGGATGAACACCAGACACGAGAAGAAGCGACCGTACGCGTCGCGACGCACGAACAATCGCGCCCTGCGGCGCTGGCTCAACTCGAAGATCCCCGAGGCGAGCGAGAACAGCTCGTCGGTCGACGCCTGCAGCAGTTCTTCGCGCGGCAGGGTTTCCAGGATCGTCCGGAATGCCTTGCCGGAATGCGATTGAGGCCGCAGGCCGGAACGCGCCTCCGCGGATTCGAACTTCTTGCGTACCAGCGGCACGTCCTGCGCACGGCGCATGTACGAGGTGGAGGTGTAGAGGCCGAGGAAGCGGGATTCGCCGATCGGCTTGCCGTTTTTGTCGAAGCGCAACACGCCGATGTAATCCATGTATCCCGGCCGGTGTACGCGGGAACGGGCGTTGGTCTTGGTCAGGATGATCGCGTCGATCGATCCCGACTGCGGCAGTCGGCTCGCGACCAGGCTCTTGGTCGAACGGGGCGCGGTGGCGAGATCGGGATTGCGCAGGATCCCGAGGCCGGAGCCGGGCCGCGCCTTCAGCAATTCGTCGCCCCGCTCGGCAACCACGTCGTACTCGCGGTAGCCGAGGAACGTGAAATGATTGTCGGCGGCCCAGCGCAGGAACGCCTGCCCTTCGGCGATTTCCCCGGCATCCAGTGGGCTGACGTCCTTCGGCAGCGCGTCGGCGATCGTCAGCATCCGGTCGTGCATGGCCTGCCAGTCGTCAACGGCAGCGCGGACGTCGCCGAATGCCACCTCGGCCACCGTCTGCAGTTGCTGCAGGGTGGCATCGTCGACGCGATCGATCTCGGCGTGCATTACCGATTCGGTCGAGCCGCCATCGCGGCATCCCGAAATCGCCTCGATGTCGCCTCGCGCATCACGGCGAACGTCCATCACGGGGTGCAACAGGCGGTGCAGGCGCAGGCCCGCCCCGGCGATTGCCATTTCCAGCGAGTCGACCAGGAATGGCATGTCGTCGGTGACCACCTCGATCACCGAATGCGGACAGGTCCAGCCGTTGTGCTCACGGTCGGGATTGAAGGCGCGCACGCCGGCGCGGCCCCGAGGCCGGTTGCGGAACCACGCGAAGAGGTCGATGCACAGGGCAGCCCAGGTTTCACCACTGCGGCGCGCCAGTTCCTCGGGGCCCACCTCTGCGCAGACGAACTTCGCGAAGACTTCCGCCGCTTCGGCGTCGGTCGACCGCATCCGGGCACGAACTTCCGTCGAGACGGCGGCGATTTCAGCATCCTCGGCGGGCGCACGCGTTGCGTTCATGTCGATTCTTGTTGAGGCAATGGGAGCGGCTAGGATACCGCCGCGTGCCCGCAGCGTTCCAGCTTGACCCATCCGGTGCAGCCGCTTTCGGTCGCGCGGGCTGCAGCCTCCGATGGAGCGGGCGCGCCGTCCTTTCCGCCTTTCGGCCATGGGCGAATCGCCCCCTCGGCGGGCCAGCCGTGACCCTTGGCCTAGGGACTCGTGCAACCAATCACGCCATAATGACGCGTTTGTGATCCGTGTTGACCGAGAACCCCATGACGACCTGGCTGCTGCGCGGTGCGAGCGCAACTTTGCTGGCACTGGCGATCGGCGCGTGCAGCCATCCGGCTCCGCCGGCACCACCGCCGTCCGAAGTCGGCGTGGTGACGGCCCACGCGAGCGACGTATCGGTGACCCGCAACTACCCGGGCCGCCTCGCCGCCACCCTGACGGCGCAGGTGCGCGCGCGCGTCACCGGCATCGTGCTGAAGCGCGTCTACAAGGAAGGCAGCGACGTCGAAGCTGGCGATGTGCTGTTCAAGATCGACCCGGCCCAGCTCCAGGCCACGCTGCGCGCCGCGCAAGGCCAGCTCGCGCAAGCCGAGGCCACCGGGCACAACGCCGCGTTGCAGGCCCGGCGCAGCAAGCAACTGGGCGCCAAGGGCCTGCTCGCCAAACAGGACGTCGACAACGCCGTCGCCGCGGCCGCGCAGGCTGCAGCCGCGGCCAAGACCGCCCGCGCCAACGTCGAGAACGCGAAGATCGATGTCGGCTACGCCACCGTCACCGCGCCGATCAGCGGTCGCGCTGGGCGCGCCAATGTGACCCAGGGTGCGCTGGTTTCGCCCAGCGATACCGATCCGCTGACGACGGTGCAGGTGATCGATCCGATCTACGCCAATTTCAGCGAGCCCATGGCGGAGGTCGAAAGGCTCCGGCAGGCGGAGAAGTCAGGGGGACTGAAACTGGTCGCCCCCGACAAGGCCGAAGTGCGGATCGTGCTCCCGGACGGCAGCGTGTATCCACACACCGGCACTCTCGATTTCGCGGACCGCGCGGTCGATCCAAGCACCGGCGCGGTCGACCTGCGCGCGGTGGTTCCGAACCCGGACCATGTGCTGCTGCCGGGAATGTTCGTGAACATCCGCCTGACGCTGGGGCAACTGCACGACGCCTTCCTGATTCCCCAACCCGCGATCCAGCGCGACAACGAAGGCGCCTACGTGTACGTGGTCGCCGCGGGCGACAACATTGCCGAAAAGCGGGTCGACCTCGGTGACCAGCACGGCTCGAACTGGATCGTGCGGGGTGGCATCACGGCCGGCGAGCGGGTGGTGGTGTCGGGCGTCCAGCAGACCCAGGCCGGGGAAAAGGTGAAACCGGTTCCGTACCATCCCGCAGCGCCCGCTGCCGCCTCGACGGCACCGACTGCCGACTGACCGCACACCATGCCGCAATTCTTCATCGACCGTCCGATCTTCGCGTGGGTGATCGCGATCCTCATCACGCTGGGCGGCACCCTCGCGATCCTGAACCTGCCGATCGAGGCCTACCCCGCCATCGCGCCGCCCAGCGTGCAGGTGCGGGCGAATTACGCGGGCGCCAACGCACAAGTGGTGCAGAGCACGGTCACCCAGGTGATCGAGCAGAACCTCTCGGGCATCGACCACCTGCTGTATTTCAGCTCGTCGTCCGATTCGACCGGCTCGGCCGGCATAACGCTGTACTTCGAACCCGGTACCGATCTCGACACCGCGGCGGTGCAGACCCAGAACGCGGTGAACGCGGCCGAACCGCGCCTGCCACAGGCCGTGAAGAACCTCGGTGTGACGGTACGCAAGTCCACCGGCGGGCATGTCATGGGCATCTCGCTGCAGGACACCACCGGACGCCTGGATGCCGCTGCGCTCAACAACCTGATCGCCGCGCAATTGATCGACCCGATCTCGCGCCTCGAGGGCGTCGGCAGCGTTGACCAGTTCGGCGCGCCGTACGCCATGCGGATCTGGCTGGATCCGCTGAAGCTGAAGGGCTACGGGCTCACCGCCAGCGACGCGCTGGACGCGATCCGTGCGCAGAACGTGATGTTTGCGGCGGGCTCGGTGGGGGCGCAACCGGCTGTGAACAGCCAAGGCATCACCGCGACGGTCACGGCAGAATCGAGTTTCACCACACCCGATCAATTTCGCCAGATCATCCTTCGGACCGAACCCGACGGCACGACGGTGACCTTGGGCGACGTCGCGCGGGTGGAATTGGGGTCGGACAACTACGGCAACTTCTCGCGCCTCGACGGACACCCGGTGGCTTCGTTCGGCGTTTCGCTGCTGCCGGGTGCCAACGCGCTGTCGGTGTCCAACGCGGTGCTGGCAAAAATGAAGGAGTTGTCCAGCAACCTGCCGACGGGCGTCACCTGGAGTGTCCCATTCGAGAGTTACACCTTCGTCCGGGTGTCGATCGAGGAGGTGGTGAAGACGCTCGGCGAGGCGATCGTGCTGGTGTTCTTCGTGATGCTGCTGTTCCTGCAGAACCTGCGCGCCACGCTGATTCCGACGCTGGTCGTCCCCGTCGCGCTGACCGGAACGTTCCTGGGCCTTTACGTGCTCGGTTTCTCGATCAACGTGCTGAGTTTGTTCGGCATGGTGCTGGCGATCGGCATCGTAGTGGACGACGCGATCGTGGTGGTGGAGAACGTCGAACGCATCATGCGCGAGGAAGGCCTGTCGCCCAAGGAAGCCACCCGCAAGGGCATGCGGCAGATCACTGGCGCGATCATTGCGGTGACGACCGTGCTGGCGTCGGTGTTCGTGCCGGCCGCGCTGATGTCCGGCAGCGTGGGCGCGATTTACCGCCAGTTCTCCGTGACCATCGCGATCTCGATGCTGCTGTCGGCGCTGATGGCGCTGTCGTTCACGCCGGCGTTGTGCGCGAGCCTCCTGCGCCCCGAGCACGAACACGCCAACCGTTTCCTGCGCGCCTTCAACAATGGCTACGAAAGCATGGCGCGTCATTACCTCGCCCGGCTCGGCAAGGCGGTTCGCCACACGCCGCGCTGGATGCTGGGTTATGCGCTGGCGATCGTGGTCGCGGTCGTGTTGCTCTGGAACCTGCCGTCGAGTTTCGTGCCGCAGGAAGACCAGGGCGAAGTCGTCGCGAGCATACAGTTGCCGCCGGGCGCGACGACCAACCGCACCCGCGTGGTGATGGAGCAGGTCGAGCGCATCGTGCAGAAGGATCCCGCCGTCGCCAACGTCTTCACCATCGGCGGTTTCAGCTTCAGCGGCCACGGCGAAAACGTCGGCATGGCCTTCATCCATCTCAAGGATTGGAGCGACCGCTCGCGCACCGCGGATGAAATCATCAACGACTTCAACACCAAGTTTGCCGATATCCGCGATGCCCAGGTGTATGCATTGAACCAGGCGGTGATCCGCGGGCTCGGCCGCTTCGCCGGCTTCGATTTTGAACTGGAAGACCGTGGCGGACTCGGCCACGAGGCACTCGTGGAAGCGAAAGACAAATTGATCGCGGCGGCCGCCAAGGACAAGCGCTTGTCCAATGTCCACGTCAACGGTCAGTCGGATTCACCGACGGTGGACATGCAGGTCGACCGCATCCAGGCGCAGTCGATGGGACTGTCGGTCACCGATGTGTACAACGCGATCCAGTTGATGCTGTCGCAGGTGTACGCCAACGACTTCTATTACCAGGGCCGCGTGCTGCGCGTGGAAGTGCAGGCCGACGCACCGTTCCGCATGAATCCGGGCGACATCGACCAGTTCTACACGCGCTCGTCGAATGGCACGATGGTGCCGCTGTCCAGCGTGGTGAGCACGAAGTGGTCGCTGGCTTCGCCGGAGCTCGACCGCTACAACGGCGTCGGATCGATC
>JBOHYO010000201.1:0-15424 GCA_050737935.1 Rhodanobacteraceae bacterium | reverse complement strand
CCGTCATCGCGTCGCGACCGAGAAAACCATCGAGCGCGTATTCGACGCCGAGGTCGCCACCGAATTCGGTGCATTCCGGCTGGTGGCGTGGCGGGACCGCTTGCACGGCGACCTGCATTTCGCGCTGGTCCGCGGCGTGGTCGATGACGCCGCGCCTGTACTGACGCGCGTGCACGTGCGCAACACCTTGTCGGACGTGTTGCACCTGGAGGACTTCGGCCTGACCATGACGGCGGCCTTGCGGCGGATCGCGGCCGAGGGCCGCGGCGTGGTCGTGGTGCTCGCGGGCGATGAGGATTCTGCGGCACTGTTGTCGCGGCTCGCCGGTGATTCGGTGGCCGTCGCACCGCCGGCGCACAGTGCCGGCACGCAACGCGAATGGCGGCAGCTCGGGCTGGGCGCGCAGATCCTCGCCGATCTCGGCGTGCGCCGGCTGCGGGTACTCGGCACGCCGCGCAAGCTGGTGGGGCTTGCCGGTTTCGATCTGGAGGTGGTCGAGTACGTGGAAGAGCCGGGACCGGGGACCCGGGACCCGGGACCCGAAAAGCACAAGTAAAACCCTTGCGCTTCGCTGTTACGCTTTTCCCTTCTACCTGCTCCCTGCTTGCGATGTCCGATCAACCCGCCGGTACCACTCCCCACCTCCGCTCCCCGCCAGGCGCCCGCTACGCCGTGATCGCCAGTCGCTGGAACGGCGAGATCGTGGATGCGCTGGTCGATGGCGCGGGCCGCGCTTTCGCGGAACGCGGCGTGCAGGACGGTTCGGTCGACGTGCGGCGGGTGCCCGGTGCCTGGGAGCTGCCGGTGCTTGCCGGACAGCTCGCGGCAAGCGGCCAATACGCCGCGATCGTCGCACTGGGATGCGTGGTGCGCGGGGAAACCCGCCATTTCGAACACGTGGCGGATGAATGCGCGCGGGGCTTGATGCGCGTCGCGCTCGACAGCGGCGTGCCGGTGTTGAACGGCGTCCTCGCGGTTGAAGACGAAGCCGACGCGTGGGCGCGCGCCGGTGGTGCGCGCGGCAACAAGGGCGCGGATGTGGCGAAGGCCGCGATCGAGATGGCTTCGGTGATGCGGGAGTCGTCGACATGACGCCGCGCGTCCACCCCGATCGCATTGATCCCGCCGCACGCACCCGCGCGCGCAGGCGGGCGGTGCAGGCGCTGTACGCGTGGGAGCTGGGCGGCAACCCCATGCGCAAGGTCATCGACGATTTTCGTTCCGAACAGGACATGCAGATCGCCGATCTCGAGTACTTCGAGGACCTGCTGCGCGGCGTGGATGCGCATCGCGCCGAACTCGATGCCGGGCTTGCGCCGCTGCTCGACCGCGACCTCGAGCGCGTCGATCCGATCGAGCGGGCGATCCTGAGGGTGTCCGCCTACGAGTTGAAGTTTCGGCTGGACGTGCCCTACCGCGTGGTCTTGAACGAGGCCGTGGAAGTGGCCAAACGCTTCGGTGCCGAGCAGGGCCACACCTACGTCAACGGCGTGCTGGACAAGCTCGCGCACGCGTGGCGCGCCACCGAAACGAATCCCTGACAATGGATGCCCCCGGCCGGCCCAGGTTTGCCACCGCGCCGACTCTGGAAACCGAACGCCTGCGCTTGCGTGCGCACCGGACGGACGACTTCACCGCGTGCCGGGCGATCTGGTCGGATCCCGAAGTCGTGCGCCACATCAGCGGCAAGCCGTCCACCGACGAGGAGGCCTGGCGGCGGCTGCTGACCTACGCCGGATTGTGGAGCCTGCTCGGCTACGGCTATTGGGCGGTCGAGGAACTTGCGAGCGGGCAGTACGTTGGTGACGTCGGCTATGCCGAATTCCAGCGCGACATGGAACCGTCGTTGCGCGGGATGCTGGAGTGCGGCTGGGTGCTGGCGCGCGCGGCGCACGGCAAGGGCTATGCTTCCGAAGCCGTGATCGCGATCGAGGCATGGCGGAGGACGCATTGGCCCGAAAGCCGCGCGGTCTGCATCATCGCGCCGGACAACGTCGCGTCCGTGCGGGTTGCCGGGAAGGCCGGATTCCAGCGGTGGTGCGAGGCGAGCTATCACGGCGAGCCCACGCTGGTTTTTGTGCAGCCGCCCTTGTCGGCACCGGAAGCGTAATGGAATTCGATTTGATCGAAGCTATCCGTGCGCGCGCGAACCTTCGGCGCGACGACGTGGCGCTCGGCATCGGTGACGATGCGGCGCTGCTGGAGGTGCCCGCCGACCGGCAACTGGTCGCCTGCACCGACACCATGGTCGCGGGCGTGCATTTCCTCGCAGGAACTGCGCCCGAAGACCTCGGCTGGAAATCGCTGGCGGTCAATCTCTCCGACCTGGCGGCGATGGGAGCCGAGCCCGGCTGGGCGCTGCTGGCGTTGACGCTGCCCGAAGCCGACGGCGGTTTCGTGGATCGCTTCGCGGATGGGTTTGCCGAGCTCGCCGCCGCGCATCGGATCGCGCTGGTCGGTGGCGATACCACGCAAGGCCCGTTGTCGATCACGGTCACGGCGCTGGGAACCGTCCCGCGCGGCGTGGCAATGACGCGCGGCGCCGCACGCCCGGGCCATGCCGTGTTCGTCACCGGCACGCTGGGCGACGCGGCGGGTGCGCTGGAATTGTTGCGGGACCGGGGACCGGGGACCCCGGACCCGGAAAAGCTGGTGGAGTCGTCGCGTCAGACGGGACTCCTTGCGCGATTGAACCGTCCCGAAGCGCGCGTCTCGGCGGGTCAGGCACTCCGTGGGCTGGCAAGTGCGTGCATTGATGTATCGGACGGATTGCTGGCAGACCTCGGACACATCTGCACCGCCAGTGGCGTCGCGGCGGAAGTCGATGTCGATGCACTGCCCGTTTCGGCTGCGTTGCGCGCGGAATTCGATGCGGCCACGTGCCGCGGTTTCGCGCTGGCCGGTGGCGACGATTATGAATTGTGTTTCACCGCGCCGCCCGCCCGCGGCGAGGAGATTGCAACCGTCTTCGCGCGGATGGGCCTGCTAGTGAGCGGGATCGGACGCATCGTCGCGGGTGGGGGCGTGCGGGTTCTGGATCCGGACGGCAACAGCATCGCCACGCCGCTCTCCGGCTGGGAGCACTTCTCTACCGCGCGGACGGGGGTCGGATGAGTCCGCCACTGACCGCGCCGCAACGCCGCGCGCTGCTTTCGCACCCGGCCGGCTGGATCGCCACGGCGCTCGGCGCGGGCCTGTCGCCGAAGGCGCCAGGCACCGCGGGCTCGGCAGTGGCGTTGCTGCCGTGGTGGTTCCTGCTGCGCGGGCTTCCGCTCACGTGGTACGTCGCGGTGCTGGTCGCCGGGTTCGTGCTGGGCGTGTGGGCCTGCGGGGTCGCGGGCAGACGCCTTGGCGTGGAGGATCATGGCGCGCTCGTGTGGGACGAGGTGGTCGCGATGTGGATCACGTTGCTGGCGGCGCCGGCCGGCTGGCCCTGGATGGTGTCGGGATTCGTGCTGTTTCGCCTGTTCGACATCTGGAAGCCGTGGCCCGTACGCTGGGCCGACCGCCGGGTGCATGGCGGCTTCGGCGTGATGCTCGACGACGTGCTCGCCGGCCTGTATGCATTGATCGTGCTGCAACTGGCCGCGCTGGCGCTCTCGAATTGGCGGGGCTGAAGCGGGCCGGCGACCGATCAAACCGCGCTGACGAGCTCGCGCTCCAGTTGCTCGAAGGACCGCCAGCGATTGACGATCGCGCAGAACAACGCTGCGGTTCGTTCGGCATCATAGACGGCCGAATGCGCCTCGCTGGCGTTCCACTCGAACCCGGCCGCCTGCACCGCGCGCGACAACACCGTCTGGCCAAAGGCGAGGCCAGCGAGCGTGGCGGTGTCGAAGCACGAAAACGGGTGGAAAGGATTGCGCTTGTGGCCGGTGCGGCGTACCGCGGCATTGAGGAAGGCGAGATCGAACGCCGCGTTGTGGCCGACCAGGATCGCGCGCTGGCAACCGCTGGCCTTGATGGCGGCGCGCACCGGTTTGAAAATGAGATCGAGCGCCGCCCGTTCGGGGATCGCGCCCCGCAATGGCTGGTCCGGATCGATGCCCGTGATTTCCAGCGACTTCGGGTCGATGTGGGACCCGGGAAATGCCTCGACGTGGGTCGAAACCACCGGCTCGGTCGCCAGCATCCCGTCGCCGTCCATGCGCACGATGACGGCCGCGATCTCGAGCAACGCGTCGCCCTCGGCATCGAAGCCACCGGTCTCCACGTCCACCACGACCGGCAGGAAACCGCGGAAGCGGGTGGAGAGGTGTTCCGCGTAGGCGTCGATCTGCTTGTGCATCGCGTTAGGAGTCTAGGCGGTAGAAACGCCCGAGGCGAAAAGTTCGCTGCGCGAGGACAGATTTTCGACGGTTCGCCGGCCCATAGTGGTTCTATGGGTCAAGAATCGGCGGAAATATGGACTGTGCAGCGGGATTTGCAGCCCGGGTGGCTTCTGCCGCCCAGACTCCTAGAATAACAGCAGGGTGCGTGGCCGCCGATGAACGGCGTCCGCCAAGCGGCGGATGCTACGACGCGGGTTCATCGGGATCCTGTAGGAGCGGGCCTGCGCGAAGCGCTTGCTCCTTCTTCCGCCCGCGACATGCCCCGGAGGTCGTGACGCCGCCGGTCGCGGGCGCGGCCGCTCCTACGATGAAACAAAATGGCAAGGAGCCGAGTCGAATCGCAGGCCCTGGCCCGATCCTACAGCGACCCGACGTTCCAATTGTTCGCGCTCAGTGCCTGCCGCATCTCGCCCTTGCTCAGCTCGCCGTTGCCATCGGCATCGGCCTGCCGAAACAGACGTTCGTGCCAGGCGAGCGCCTGTTGCTCGTCCAGAACACCGTGGTGGCTGATGGAATTCCACTGCAGGTCGAAGCGGTTCTTCCTGGGCAGCTTGCCGCCGTTCAGCCGCTTGGCGGCAGCGCGTGCTTCGGCCTGGCTGATCCTGCCGTCGTGATTGGTGTCCGACAGCCGCAGTTGGTGCTGCCAATAGGTGTCGAATTCAGACTTTGAAACGCGTCCGTCGTGGCCGGCGTCCATCGACTTGAACTGCTGGTCGAGCTTGGCATCGAGGGTGCTGCGGTTCTGGGTGATGCTCGGGAGGTCGGTCTGCGCGAAGGCGGCACTCGGCGCGGCACCGGTGAGCAGGACCGCGGTTGCGATCGCGAGTTGTTTCATCCTTGCCATGACTTCTTCCGTGATTGTCTGTTGCTGCAGCCGGGCGACGTCCGCCCGCATTTCACGACGACGGCGGATCACTGATCCGCCGCTCCGGGCTTGCTCGCAGCATCGTCGTTCGAAACGCGAGGCGTCAGGACCATCAATGCCCCATGTCATCCCCGCTCATGTTGTTGCCATTGCGCATCTTCTGCATCGCCATCTGGAATTCGCTCTTGCTGAGCTTTCCGTCGCCATTGGTGTCCGCCTGACTAAACATCTGGTCCATGTACGCTTTGTGTTCACTCATGGAAACGTATCCGTCGCCGTTGGTGTCCACCTTCTTCCACCAGTTGTCGAAGTCGCTCTGGCTCATCATTTTGCCGTCATGCATGTTTTGCATGGCCGTGCGGCATTCCTGTTTGCTCAGCTTGCCGTCCCCATTGGTGTCGGCCTTCTTGAACATCCGATCGGCGTAGGCCTGATGCTCGCTCATCGAGATGGAGCCATCGTGATTGGCGTCCAGCTTGCTCCACATGCTGGTCATGTTTTGCTGATCCATCGAGCTGTTCTGCATGCTGCCGTTCTGCATTCCGTTTTGGGCGAAAGCGACGGGCCCGACTGCCATGCCGGCGAGCAGGGTGGCCGTGGCGATCGCGACTGATTTCACGTGTGACATGGGTTCTCTCCTTGGTTGAGTCCGTTCCGGAGTCCTGTGAAAAATGGCGAATTCAAGCGTCCTCATTTTTTTCGCGCGCGCGTTAAGCGAAGGTGAGCGCATTCAGCATTTCGTTAGGCGTTTGCCGGCGGGTCATGAAAAAATTACGCGGTTTGCGTCTTGTGCTGGTACGCGCACAGGTCGCGGATCGGGCAGATCGGGCATTTGGGTTTGCGTGCGATGCACACGTAGCGGCCGTGCAGGATCAACCAATGGTGCGCGCCCGGCTTGTACTCGTCGGGCACCACCTTGAGCAGCTTGTCCTCGACCGCGCGCACGGTCTTGCCGCGGGCGAGCCCCGTGCGGTTGCAGACCCGGAAGATGTGGGTATCGACCGCGATGGTGTTCTCGCCGAACACGGTATTCAACACCACGTTGGCGGTCTTGCGGCCGACGCCCGGCAATGCCTCCAGCCCTTCGCGCGTGTGCGGCACCTCGCCGCCATGGCGCTCCAGCAGCAGTGCGCAGGTCGCGACGATGTTCTTCGCCTTGGTGTTGTACAGGCCGATCGTCGCAATGTAGCGTTTCAGTTTTTCCTCACCCAACCCGGCAATGGCCCGGGGGGTATTGGCAACCTCGAACAATCTTTTCGTGGCCTTGTTGACTCCGACGTCGGTGGCCTGCGCCGACAGGATCACCGCGACCAGCAACTCGAACGGCGTGCGGTAGATGAGTTCGGTGGTGGGTTCCGGCTCGAGGTCGCGCAGACGGCGGAACAGTTCCGCGACGTTTTCGCGCTTCACGGGTGTTTCTCCCGCCGCCTGGCTTTTCCGCGCGCGATCGCCGCCAGCACCTCGCTGCGGCTGATCGTTTGTGTTGCTGGCGCGATGGGCGAGGGAGCCCCGCGGCGCATGCCAACGCGCATCTCCCGTTCCCGCGCCAGCCGCGCGTTGCGGGCGAGGAATCGCTTGCGCGCATCGGCTGCGCGCGCGTGCTCGCGCGCGCCGGACTTGCCCCAGCGGAACCAGTCGAGCAACGGGATCAGCGACGGACAGGCTTCCACGCATCGGTTGCATTCGGTGCAGGCATCGAGCCGCGCGCCGCGCGCCACGCCGAGATCGTCCCGCACCAGCGCGAAGAACAGCGCCTGCGGATCCAGTGCCTCCGGGCACGCCCGCGCGCAGTCGCCGCAGTGGATGCAGGGTTGCTGGCTGGAAGCGTCAGTCGACATTGCGCCGCAATTCCAGCACGTCGATGGTGGGCGGGCAATCGAAGCGCAGCGGCAGGCCGGTGACGCCCACGCCGGGGGTCACGAACAACTTGCCCGTCGGGGTGTCGTAATAGCCGTTCACGTATCGTTCGTCGCGAATCCGCAGGAACATCTCGCGCGTAAGCCAGGGGATGTAGACCTGTCCGCCGTGGGTGTGGCCGGCCATCGCCAGCGCGAAACGGACGTCGTGCAAGGCCCGCAGGCTGTGCGGCTGATGCATCAGGATCAGCAACGGCTTGTCGTGGGGCAGCGTCCTCAGGAAGGCCACGTCGTCGCGGCCGCTCCACCAGTCATACAGACCGGCGAGACGAAAGGTCGGGAAGTCGATCACCCGGTGCTCGATGAAGTGCACCGGCGAATCGGCGAGTACCCGGTGGATCTTGTTCGCGAGCGGGGGTCCCGGCAGTTGCACGTCGTGGTTGCCGAGCACCGCGTACATCGGCTTGTCCAATCGCTCCAATGACGACAGCTCGGCGGCGAGATCGTGCGGTGGATCGTAGGTGAGGTCGCCTGCGAACAGCACGAGGTCCACGTGCATGGTGTTCAACTTCCGGACGACCTGCGCGAGCTTCGCCCGGCGCGTATAGAGGCCGACGTGGATGTCGGCGACCAGCGCGATGTCCAGATCGATCGGTGCCGGGATCACCGTGCGGCGCACGACCAGCCGATTCGGCGCGACGAAGCGCGCGTAGCACACCGTAAGGCACAGGATCGCGAGGAGCGCTGCGCCAATGCCGCGAAGATGCCGGCGCTCCCGGAATCGCAGGGCGGCCTTGACCACGGACTGCGCGAGAAGCACCCACAGCAGCCATGAGCCGTGCAGCGCCGCCAGTTGAAAGAAGGCCTCGGCGCGCTGCTGTGGCTCGATGTCGAACCGCGGGTATTCGAGCGCCGGCCACAGGAAACAGAAGATCGCGATGCCGGCCAGCCAGAGGCCGAGGGTCAGCCAGTGTGTGCGGCGCGCGTTCACGGCCGGCACGGCAGCGCCGGGCGCGGCAGCCGCTGCGGCGTCCCGGGATCGGCGACCATCGCAATGCAGTCGACCGGGCATGGCGGCAGGCACAACTCGCAGCCGGTGCACAGGTCCGCGAGCACGGTGTGCATCAGCTTCGCGGTGCCGACGATCGCGTCCACCGGGCAGGCCTGGATGCACTTGGTGCAGCCGATGCAGGCGTCCTCGTCGATCACGGCGACACGTGGTGGCGCTTCCGCGCCGCATTCCGGATCGAGCTGCAGCGGGGGCCGGCGGGTGATCCGAGCCAGCGCACGCACGCCCTCCGCACCGCCGGGCGGGCAGCGGTTGATCGCGGCGTTGCCGCGTGCCACGGCTTCCGCGTAGGGGCGGCAGGCCGGGTACCCGCAGCGTCCGCACTGGGTCTGCGGCAGGGCGGCGTCGATGCGCGCGACCAGCACCTCGAACGTCCGCGTATCGGGTTCGGCATCCACAATCATCGCATGATTGTAATCGCCGGCGTCGTGCATGGCCGGTGCACGCGGCGCTATGCTCGCGCGGTCCGGCCATCCGGCCGCGCTGGAATCGCCCATGTCCGCCCTTGCCGCCCTGCGCGCCCTCGACAGCACCCAGCGCCACACCGTGGCCGCGACCTTCCTCGGCTGGACGCTCGATGCCTTCGATTACTTCCTGCTGGTGATGGTGATGCCGGCGGTGGCGAAGTCGTTTCACGTCGACGTGCCGGAAGTCGCGTTCGCGCTGCTGCTGACGCTGGCGTTTCGGCCGCTGGGCGCGCTGATTTTCGGGCGCCTCGCCGATCGGTATGGACGCCGGCGGATCCTGATGATCGACGTGTCGCTGTACTCGGTGCTGGGCCTCGCCTGTGCATTCGCGCCATCACTGATGGTGTTGCTGGTGCTGCGCTCGCTGTTCGGCGTTGCGATGGGCGGCGAGTGGGGCGTCGGCGCCTCGCTCGCGATGGAATCGATTCCCGCGCGTTCGCGCGGCATCGTTTCCGGCATCCTGCAGTCCGGCTATCCCTGCGGTTACTTGTTGTGTGCGATCGCCTACGGGCTGCTGTTCGACAGCATCGGCTGGCGCGGCATGTTCGCCTTGGGTATCGTGCCCGCGCTGCTGGTGCTGTACCTGCGCCGCAGCGTCCCGGAATCGCCGGTGTTCGAACAGCGCGAACACGCCGGTGTCCGTCGCGGCGTGAGGGAGACCATGCGCGGCCGCTGGAAGCTGCTCGCGTACATGATCGTGACGATGGCGGTGTTCAACGCCTTCAGCCACGGATCGCAGGACGTTTATCCGACGTTCCTGAAGCTGCAGATGCACTTCGATACCCATACCACCAGCCTGCTGACGATCATCCTGAATCTGGGCGCGCTTGTGGGGGGGTTGGTGTTCGGACAGTGGTCCGAGACGATCGGCCGGCGCCGCGCGATGGCGATCGCCTGCGTGCTGGCACTGCCCGCGATTCCGCTGTGGAGCTACGGCGGCTCGGTGTTGCTGCTCGCGATCGGCGCGTTCTGGATCCAGGTGGCGGTGCAGGGCGCCTGGGGCGTGGTGCCGAGCTACTTGAACGAGCTTTCCCCCGATGGCGTGCGCGGCACCTTGCCCGGTTTCGCCTACCAGCTCGGCAACCTGCTGGTGTCATGGACGGCGTTTGCGATGGCCACCATCGCCCACGCGCACGGCGGCAACTACGCGATCGTGCAATCGATATGGATCGCCGTGGTGGCGGTGCTGCTGGCGCTCCTGACCTGGTTCGGGCCGGAATCGCTTGGTGCGCGTTTCGGCGTGACGTCGGAAACCGGCGACGCTACCATGCGCGGTTCACCGACTTCCTCTTGAGCGTTGTCATGCGTGCCGAAAAAGATTCCGTGGTCAGTTTCCACTACAGCGTGCGCGATGCGACCGATGTCGCGGCCGAGCCGTACGACGATTCGCGCAAGCGCGGTGAACCGATGCTGGCGCTGCTGGGCCATGGGCAACTGGTGGCGGGCGTCGAGAAGGCGCTGACCGGTCGCGAGGCCGGCGAGAAGTTCGAGATCGATATCGCACCGGAAGATGCCTACGGCGAGCGCCAGGAGGGCTTGCTGCAGCGCGTGCCGAAAAAGTATTTCCAGAATGCGCAGAAGTTGAAGCCTGGCATGACCACCGTCCTGCAGACCAAGGACGGCAGCCAGCGCACGGTCACCATCCACAAGATCGGCATGAGCGCGATCGACGTCGACCACAACCACCCGCTGGCTGGCAAAACCCTGCATTTCGACATCGAGATCACCGAAGTGCGCGCCGCCACGCCCGAGGAGATCGCGCACGGGCATGCGCATGCGGGCGACGGGCATACGCACTAGCAACATCGCTACGCAATCGCACCGTTGGGCTTCTCCCGGATGGGCTTGTGCAGGTTGGGTTGACTCCGGATTCATCCGAAGGAAGCCCAACATCAATACGTGACGCAACGTTGGGCTTCTCCCGGACGGAGCCCGGGATCAGCCCAACCTACGAAATGCGCGGCCCAGCGCTCGGTTGCGTGTGGCGTGCCGTCGTGGTTCGTGCAGGTTGGGTTGACTCCGGATTCTCCGGAGGAAGCCCAACATGGACACGCGGCTGCATCATCGACACGCGACTGCGCCGTTGGGCTTCTCCCGAACGGAGCCCGGGATCAACCCAACCTACCGGGGGTACGCATCCCGTCGATCAGAAAAAGATCTTCTGGCGCTGCTTGCGGCGCTTGCGCCAGGCGTCCAGCGAGAGGTCGCCGGGGCCGTGCGCGGCCAACACCAGGAAGCCGCCGGCGATCGCCAGGTTCTTCATGAAGTTGATCCATTCGCCGTGGTCGGCGAAGTTGTTGTGGAACAGCACGGCGGCGAGCAGCGTGTAGACGAACAATCCCACCGCCGCCCAGCGCGTCAGCAGTCCACACAGCACGGCAAGCCCTCCGCCCAGTTCCGCGAAAATCACCAGCGGCAGCAGTCCCGGCGGCAGCCCATGGGCCACGAGGAGCTTCGCCGTGGCCTCGTAGGCCTCGAGCTTGCCGATGCCGGACAGGATGAAAATCAATGCCAGTCCGAGGCGGCCGATCAGCAAAGTGAAGTTCTGCATCGTGGATTCCGTTTGGATTTCCCCGCCCGCACGGCTGCCCGTGTGGCGGATGTGTCGGCCGGCGGATCAGTCCGCCGCCAGTGCCGCGCGGACACGCGGCGTCAGCACCCGCTTGGCGAACAGGTAATGGTCGCGCCAGTAATAGCCGGCGAGCTCATCGAGCTCGACGGTGCCTCCCCGGTCGGGGGCATTCACGAAGCGGCCGTGGCCGACATAGATGGCGACGTGGTTGACGTGATGGCGGCGACCGAAGAACAGCAGGTCACCGGGCTCGAGGTCCTTCCTGGCAATGGTCGGCGCGTCCAGCGCGGCCATTGCCCGCGAAGTGCGGGGCAGCACGATGGCGGCTTCGGTGCGGAACACGTAAGCCACCAGGCCCGAGCAGTCGAAGCCGGTTTCCGGCGTGTTGCCGCCCCAGTGATAGGGCGTTCCGACCAGGCTGATGGCACGGAACAGCACGTTGTTCGCGATCGTCGCGGGCACCGGCGGCGGGTTCGGCGCGGGTCCGACCGTGGCGCAGGCAGCCAGCACCAGCACCGCGAGCAGGCCGGCCAGCAGACGAGCGCGGCGCCACGCGGCGATCAACGTGCCGTGCTCCGCACAGTCGACAGAGGATGGCCCAGGTTGTGGCAGGCACGCACAGGCATCGGGTGGACGTGGTCTCTCCCGCAAGGTCGGTCCAGACGGTAACCCATGCCGCGGACGGCGTCCAGCGCCCGCAGGTTGCGGGCTCAGCAGGCTGCGAGGCGTTCGGGCAGCCGGTCAGCGGGACGCATCTGCGCCACCAGCGTTTCCTCGAACTGCGCCGTGCGCTGCCGCGCGGTTTCCGCGATCGCCGCCGGCACGGTCTGTTCGTCGAGGTAGCGGGCGAGGATGGCGCGATGGTAGGCGTTGAAATCCGGATCGCGGCCGGCTTCGTCCAGCGCGGACAGCAAGGTCGCGAGCCAGCCGGCGCCGGGGGCGCGCAGCATCAGCAGGATTTCCGGAACGCTGCAGAAAGCCGTGTCGGTGTTGGTGTTCATGTGGATTCCCTCTGTTCACCGGTACCCAAGCAGGAATGATGCCAAACCGGCACCAATGGGGTTCCATGGCGCCTCTGCGATGTCGCGGATGGTCGCAAGCACCGGGCCGGCGGCGCCTGGACCCGCGTGGCCCGCGGCCGAAAGTGACGCGCTCGGGCAGATGCGTGGCCGGCCGCGTGGCTGCGACGCCGCCGTTCCCGACGCTAGAATGGGCGGGATGGAGGCAACACACAGCGACGTACTGATCCTTGGGGGCGGGGTGATCGGTCTGTCCTGTGCACTGGCCCTTTTGCGCCGCGGCGCGTCGGTCCGGGTGCTGGAACGCGGCGACCCCGGTTGCGGCGCCTCGCACGGCAACTGCGGCACCCTGACGCCCAGCCACGCGATCCCCTTGACCGTGCCGGGCATGCCATGGAAAGCGCTGCACTGGATGCTGCGCCGGGACGCACCGTTGTACGTCAATCCGCGCCCGGACTGGGCACGCTGGCGCTGGCTGCTCGGCTTCGCTCGGCGCTGCAATCTCGGGTTCGCCGAAAGCGCGGCGATCGCGCGCGCCGCGATCCTGCAGCGGTCGTGGACGCTGTTGCCGCGCCTGCTGGTCGAGGAAAACATCGACTGCGAATACGCGCCCGCGGGCAACCTGCTGGTGTACCGCGACGCCAGGACCCTGCTCGCAGACCGCAAGGAAATCGCCTGGCTGCATCGGCTCGGGATCGCCGCGGCGGCGGTGCGCGGCAGTGAGGTCGAGGCCATGGAACCGGCGCTGCTGCCCGGCGTGGTGGGCGGCATCCTGCATGCGGACGACGCGCAATTGCGGCCCGACAAACTGACCAACGGATTGGCGCGCCGGGTTCGCGAACGCGGCGGCGCCCTCGAAATGCAAACCACGGTCGACGGATTCGCGACAACGGGTTCGCGGGTCGAGAGCGTGCACACCTCCCGCGGGGAATTTTCGGCCGATCGCGTGGTGCTGGCGCTCGGCGCCTGGACGCCCGGGCTTGCGGCACGGCTCGGCTTGCCGCTGCCCCTCCAGCCGGGCAAGGGCTATTCGATCACGATGTCGCGTCCGGAGCCCTGTCCGCGGCACGCCCTGGTGCTGCGCGAGGCCAGCGTGTGCGTCACCGCGTGGGGTTCGGGGTACCGGCTCGGCAGCACCATGGAGTTCTCCGGGTACGACGAGCGTTTGAACCGGACCCGACTGGATGCGCTGCGCCGCGGCGCGCGCGCATATCTGCGCAAGCCGCTGGGCGCCGAACTGCACGAAGAATGGTGGGGATGGCGCCCGATGTCGGTCGACGAGATCCCGCTGATCGGGCCGGTCGCGCGCTGGAGCAACCTGTTGCTCGCGACCGGCCACGGTATGCTGGGCGTGAGCATGAGCGCGGCCACTGCGGAACTCATCGCGTCGATGGTCGCGGGCGACGCGCCGGTGCTGGATCCGCTTCCATATGCACCCTCCCGCTTCGGGAATCTCTGAACGGAATGAAAAATCCCGGACACGGATTGGCGCGGATTAACGCGGATCAGGAGCGCAATCCGTGGTGATCCGCGTTGATCCGTGTCCGTGCTTTTGGCGCCGCCCGCGTATCGTGCACAGGATTTCCACAGACTTGTTGTCTTAGCGTTTGAGACGTGCGCGCGTATGATCGCCGGCATGCCGAAGTCGCTGACCGCCGCGCGCCCATGAGCGCCGTTCTTCCGGAACCCAAATCTGCATCGCGCGTCGACGTGTTGCGCGTGCCGCCGCATTCGATCGAGGCCGAGCAGTCGGTGCTGGGTGGATTGATGCTGGTCGGCGAGGCTTGGGACCAGGTCGCCGATCGCGTGGTCGAGGAGGATTTCTACCGCCGCGAACACCGGCTGATCTTCCGCGCGATCGGCGAGCTTGCGATGAACGGCCAGCCTTGCGACGCGGTGACGCTGGGCGAGTGGTTCGAACGCAACGGCGAGACTGCCACCATCGGCGGCGCGGCCTACCTGGCCGATCTCGCCAACAACACACCCAGCGCCGCCAACATCAAGGCCTACGCCGACATCGTGCGCGACAAGTCCGTCTTGCGCAAACTGATCGAAGCCGGCACCCGGATCGCAGGCGACGGTTTCAATCCGGAAGGCCGCAACACCCCGGAGATCCTCGAAGCCGCCGAACAACTGGTGTTCAAGATCGCCGAGGCTGGCGCGCGCGGGCGCAAGCAAGTGGTTTCGGTGCGCGAGTCGGTCAAGGAAGCGGTGCGCATCCTGGCAGAGCGCTATGCCAACCGCGGCCAGTTGAGCGGCCTCACCACCGGCTTCAAGGATCTCGACGACCTGACGTCCGGGTTGCAGCAGCAGGACCTGGTGATCGTGGCCGGCCGTCCGTCGATGGGCAAGACGGCGTTCGCGCTCAACGTCGCCGAAGCGGTAGCGATGCGTGCGAAGCAGCCGGTGCTGGTGTTCTCGATGGAAATGTCGGCCTCGCAACTCGCGTTCCGGCTCATCTCTTCGATGGGACGCATCAACCAGAAGGAACTGCGCTCGGGCGAGCTCGCCGAAGAGGAATGGCCGCGGGTCACGCAGGCCGCCTCGCTGCTGTCCGAGTCGAAGATCTTCATCGACGATACCCCGGCGCTGTCGCCCGGCGAACTGCGTTCGCGCGCGCGCCGGATGATGCGCGAGCACGGTCTCGGCCTGGTCGTGATCGATTACCTGCAATTGATGCAGGTGCCCGGCAACAAGGAAAACCGCGCGACCGAGATTTCCGAAATCTCGCGAAACCTCAAAGCCATGGCCAAGGAACTCAACGTGCCGGTGATCGCGCTGTCGCAGTTGAACCGCGCACTGGAACAGCGCAACGACAAGCGCCCGGTCATGAGCGACCTGCGCGAATCGGGCGCGATCGAACACGATGCCGACCTGCTCCTGTTCATCTATCGCGACGAGGTTTACAACAAGGAATCGAACCACAAGGGCATCGCCGAGATCATCGTCGGCAAGCAGCGCAACGGCCCAATCGACACCGTCAGGCTGACCTTCCTCGGCCAGTACACCAAGTTCGAGAACTACGCGCCGGAGGCGTACGTCGGGAGCCTGGAGTGAAAAAAACCGGGACTCGGGACCCGGGACCCGGGACCCGTTGGCGTTTGCCGGGGTCGGCACAGATCAAGATGGATCCCGGCCTGCACCGGGATGACGGCTTCAAGGACTTTCGCCGTGGGCAAGTCCTCTTGCTTCTCGCGCGTCGATCAGAAGCCGATTCCGGGTCCCGGGTCCCGGGTCCCGGGGCC
>JBOHYO010000200.1:0-6377 GCA_050737935.1 Rhodanobacteraceae bacterium | reverse complement strand
CCGCCCTGCACCGTATAGAGGCTGAAGTCGCCATGGGTGAGCTGCCTCGCCGGTTGCCCGTTCCCCGTCGCGGGGACCACCCAAAGCTGCCAAGGCGCAGGGTCTTTCGTCAGCAGGAAATTGCCGTCCGTGACCCGGAACACCTTGTCGTGGGCCTTGATGCGATCCGCGTGCAGCGGCGGATCCTCGGCAATGAAGGCAATCTGCTTGCCGTCGGGACTCCAGGCGTAGGCGTCGACGCCCTGCTTGTTGTCGGTCACGCGCACGGCATCGCCGCCATCCATGGGCATCACATAGACCTGGTCCTGCTTCGTGGCCGGGTCTCTGGCCAGGAACGCGAGCCGCGCGCCGTCCGGCGACCAGCGCGGCGAGGACACGTCCTCGCGATCGCGCGTCAGCGCCCGCTTCGCGCCGCTGGCAACGTCCACCACTTCGATCGCGGCGTCGTGCTTGTCGGTTTTCCAGACCGGCGTGGCCACGACGATCGCCACGGACTTGCCGTCGGGCGCAAGCTGCGGATCGGAAACTTTCACCAGCTTCTGCAGATCATCCAGCCGGAACGGCGTTGCTGCCGCAGACGCAAGCGACGCACCGGCGAGCAACGCTGCCAGTGCCACGACCCACCACGCACGCAGACTTTTCATGCCGCCCCCACCTCGAGCCCGGCGCCATGGCAGGCGCGATTTGCCAAGAGTAGCGCCACTCGCACTTGCCGGCATGCCGAAGCATCGGCATGCTCGCCGCAATGAGCATTCCCGACCCGTCCAGCGCCCTCGCCTATTCGCACTTGCTCGCGCCGCTCGACCTCGGCTTCTGCAGCCTGCCCAATCGCGTGTTGATGGGCTCGATGCACACCGGGCTCGAGGATCACGCGCGCGATTTCGGCAAGTTGGCCGAATACTTTGCCGCGCGCGCACGCGGTGGCGTCGGGCTGATGGTGACCGGCGGCTTCTCGCCCAACATCGCGGGCTGGCTGAAACCGTTTTCCAGTCGCCTGTCATCGCGGTGGCAAATTGCCCCGCACCGCCGCATAACCGGCGCGGTGCACGCCGCCGGTGGAAAAATTTGTCTGCAGATCCTTCACGCCGGGCGCTACGCGATGCACCCCTTGTCGGTCGCGCCTTCCGCGATCAAGTCGCCGATCAATCCGTTCACGCCGCGTGCATTGTCGGGCCACGGCGTCGAGCGCAGCGTCCGCGCGTTTGCGCGCTGCGCAAAGCTGGCGCAAGACGCGGGCTACGACGGCGTGGAGATCATGGGCTCGGAAGGCTATCTCATCAACCAGTTCCTCGCAGAGCGCAGCAATCGCCGTGACGACCGCTGGGGCGGTTCGCCCGAAGGCCGGATGCGTTTCCCGATCGAAATCGTGCGCCGAACCCGCGAGGCGGTCGGGCGCGATTTCATCATCATCTACCGGCTTTCGATGCTCGACCTGGTGGATCGCGCGCAGGCCTGGGACGAAATCGTCGCGCTGGCGAAGCACGTCGAGACCGCCGGTGCCACGCTGATCAACACCGGCATCGGTTGGCACGAGGCGCGCATACCGACCATCGTCACCAGCGTGCCACGCGCCGCGTTCACCTGGGTGACGCGGCGGATGAAGGAATCGGTCCGGATCCCTCTGATCACCACCAATCGCATCAACCTTCCCGAAGTTGCGGAAAGCGTGCTGGCGCGCGGCGATGCCGACATGGTGTCGATGGCGCGCCCACTGCTGGCGGATCCCGATTGGGTGGCGAAGGCGCGGAGCGGCCATGGCGTGCTGATCAATCCGTGCATCGCCTGCAACCAGGCCTGTCTCGACCATGTGTTCGAGAACAAGCGCGCATCGTGCCTGATGAACCCGCGCGCGTGCTACGAAACCGAGCTGGTGGATGCACCGGTTGCGGAGAAAAAACGTTTCGCGGTGGTCGGTGCCGGACCAGCCGGGCTCGCGTGCGCGACGACGCTCGCGCAACGCGGCCATGCGGTCACGCTGTACGAGCAGGCCCGCGAAATCGGCGGCCAGTTCAATCTCGCCAAGCGGATTCCTGGCAAGGAGGAATTCGCCGAACCGATGCGCTATTGGGGCAATTTGCTTGCGGAGCTTGGTGCGGACGTCCATCCCGGGACACGTGCCGACGTCGCGATGCTGCAGGCGCATGGCTTCGATGCCGTGATCGTCGCGACCGGCGTCACGCCACGCGATCCACGGATCCCGGGACAGGATCACCCGATGGTGATGGGCTATCACGATGCGGTCATGGGAACGCGCGAGGCCGGCAAGCGTGTCGCGATCATCGGTGCCGGCGGCATCGGTTTCGATGTCGCGGAATTCCTCACTCAGGATGCGCCCTCCGCTACCACCGACATCGCGCGCTGGACCCGCGAATGGGGGATCGACACCAACCTCGAACGACGCGGCGGACTTGCCAAGCCGGAAACCGAACCTTCGCCGCGCGCGGTCTGGTTGCTGCAACGCACCGCCGGACGTCCGGGCAGGCGGCTCAACAAGACCACCGGCTGGGTGCACCGCGCCGCGCTGAAGGCCAAGGGCGTGAAGATGATCGGCGGCGTGACCTACCAAAAGATCGACGATGCCGGGCTGCACGTCACGATCGACGGCAAGCCGCAGACGCTATCCGTCGACAACATCATCATCTGCGCGGGTCAGGAATCGAATCGCTCGCTGGCGGACGAATTGGCCGCCCTCGGCATGACCGTCCACGTGATCGGCGGCGCCGACGTCGCGGCCGAACTCGACGCAAAACGCGCAATCCGGCAGTCGACGGAACTCGCGGCGACGCTGTAGGAGTGGGCCTGCGCGAAGCGCTTGCTCCTTCTTCTGCCTGCGACATGCACGCATCCGGATCGCGGGCATGGCCCGCTCCTACAAAAAGCGCGTTCCGGCGACGGTGCGGTGACGCCGGGAGCTTCTAATAGCGGAATGTCGCGAATACCGAGGGACCGTCCAGCCGCAGGTCCAGGCTGTCGTTGTAGTTCTCGTGGCGCTGGTGCAGGCGCATGTGGTCGATGTCGTACTCGGCGCTGAGCCGAAGTGCTCGGTCGGGAACCACTGCACGCCAAGCACAGCGTTGCAGATGTGCCCGTACAGGTGGCCGCCGTTCTTCTTGCACGCTTCGGGAACCCGAGGTCGTCTTCGAGATTCACGTCGCCCCACGTGCTTCCATCCGCGGTGCTGGCGCGCAGGGTGGTATCGCTTGGGCGTAGTAGCCGCCCAGCCGGACACTGACACGATCGAGGGCCTGCGAATGCTGCGCCCCTGTCCGCGCGCACCCGCGGTGCAGCTCGCAAAAGGATCGTGCGCGCCGCGGTGACTTGAAATTCGGCGCCAGAGTGCCCATTGCAACGCATTGGTGCGCCTTCACCCTCGCACATGCGCCGCCCCAACCGTGCGGCGCCGCCGGGACTCCCATACGAACACCAGAAGGAGACTTCGATGAAGCTCTACAGTTTCTCCGGTTCCTGTGCCCTTGCCAGCCACATCGTCCTCGAATGGATCGGCAAGCCGTACACCGTCCAGCTCATGCAGAAGGACGAGCTGTCCCAGCCCGCGTACCTGAGGCTCAATCCCAACGGCCAGGTTCCGACGCTGGAAGAGGACGACGGCTGGATACTGTTCGAAAACGCGGCGATCCTCAATTACCTCGCCGACAAGTACCCCGATGCAAAACTCGGCGGCGACGACACCCCGCGCGGCCGCGCCGAAGTGAACCGCTGGCTGGCTGTGATCAACTCCGACATGCATCCTGCGTTCAAGCCATTGTTCGGCGCGACCAGCTACCTTGACGACGACGCCATGATCGAAAAGACCAAGGACAATGCCCGCAAGCGTCTGCGCGTGTACTTCGAGCTGATGGACGCGCAGCTCGGCAAGCATGACTGGCTGGCCGGCACGCGTTCCGTCGCGGATCCGTACCTGTTCGTGCTGGTGCGCTGGTCCAGGGCGGTCAAGGTCGATCTTTCAGGCCTCGAGAACGTGAAGAAATTCGAGCGCCGAATGCGGGCGGATCCCGGCGTGCAGAACGCGCTGAAAGGCGAACGGCTCGACCAGGCGGCCTGACCGCTGCGTCCCAACGCGGGCATCGGCGACCCTTGCCTCTACGCAAAGGTAGATCAACGCGCGATCTGTGCGGTTGATCCCTCCCCTTCCGGTGGCGGACTGCGATTAGCACCGGCTCTTGCAGGTTGGGCTGATCCCGGACTCGATCCGGGAGAAGCCCAACAACGGCGAGCGCGTTGGGCTTCGCTGCGCTCAGCGCCAACCTGCAAGAGCGGCTTCGTTGCGCTGGGGGTGGGTTTTCGGCCCAGGGCGTTAAACACCATCCCGCCCGGCCTTCCCCTTGAAGGGGAAGCAGAAGAGTCAGCCATCGGATCGATCTCAGCGCTTCTCCATGGGGACGTACGCCTGGTCTTCCGGTCCGGTGTAATTCGCGCTCGGCCGAATGATCTTGCCGTCCCGACGCTGTTCGATCACGTGCGCACTCCAGCCCGAGGTGCGCGAGATCACGAACAACGGCGTGAACATCTGGGTCGGCACGCCCAGCATGTGATAGACGCTCGCCGAGTACCAGTCGAGGTTCGGGAACATCTTCTTGACCTCGGCCATCACGCGCTCGATGCGCTCGGAAACCTCGAACAAGCGCGGATTGCCGCCCTCGGTGCACAGCTTGCGCGAGATTTCCTTGATGATCTCGTTGCGCGGATCGGACACCGTGTAAACCGGATGGCCGAAGCCGATGATGATCTCCTTGCGCTCCACCCGCGCGCGGATGTCGGCATCGGCCTCATCGCCCGTCCGATATCGCGAGATGATTTCCATCGCGACCTCGTTGGCGCCGCCGTGCTTGGGTCCGCGCAGTGCACCGATCGCGCCGGTGATCGCCGAGTACATGTCCGACCCGGTACCTGCGATCACGCGCGCCGCGAACGTGGAAGCATTGAATTCGTGCTCCGCGTACAGGACCAGCGACTTGTCCAGCGCGTTGGCGTGGAGTTCGCCAGCGACACTGCCGTGGAGCAGGTGCAGGAAATGCCCCGCGATCGACTCATCATCGGTTTCCACCTCGATGCGGCGCCCGTTGTGCGAGTAGTGGTACCAATACAGCAGCATTGAACCGAAGCTCGCCATCAACCGATCGGCGATGTCGCGAGCGCCGGTGACGTTGTGGTCGTGGGCCTCGGGCAGCACGGTGCCGAGCACCGAACAGCCGGTGCGCATCACGTCCATCGGATGGGTGGACGCCGGCAGCAATTCGAGCGCCGCCCTGACCGGCTGTGGCAGGCCGCGCAAACGCTTCAGCTTCGCGCGATACGCGTTCAACTCCGCCCACGTCGGCAGGTGCTCGTGTACCAGCAGATACGCGACTTCCTCGAACGTGGCGCGGGTCGCCAGGTCCTTGATGTCGTAGCCGCGGTAGTGCAAGTCGTTGCCGCTACGGCCAACGGTGCACAACGCGGTATTGCCGGCGGCGACGCCCGAAAGGGCGACCGATTTCTTGGCCTTGGGAAGGGTTTGTCTTGCATTGTCGCTCATGCTTTGCTCCTGCTTGGTTCAATCAGCGTCAATCGGAAAATCGCGCCGGTTCGGGCACGGCCGGGCAGGCATCGACCGGACGGGGGCGGAATCCACCCGGCCACCCGGGCCGGTACACCGTTAGCCAGCTTTCGCCCAGCGTGGACGCATAGCAAACCCGCGCCTCGACATGAAAACGCGTCCAATCCGCAATGAACGTATTGACGTCCCTCTTGTTGTCGAACGCGATCCAGTGCAGGTGATCGCCCGGCGCAAGCACGTTTCCGCTCAAGGTGCTGGTTATGTGCTTGCCGGTCGGCTCGAAGTCAAACAAGTCGAGCAGCGCCTGCCAATCGGGAATCCGCTTGCCGTCTGCCAACAATTCGACGCTCTTCACGACCACGGGCCCGACTCCCCGATTGATCGCACTGAATTCATAGTGGCCGTCCGCATTGCTCTTGCCCAGTTGCAGGCATGGCCAAACCTGTGCGCGCACCTGCTGGCGCTCGATGTACGCGGTGTAGCCGGCAATGATCAACGCAAGCAAACCGACCAAGGAAGCGATGATCGCGGCCAGCGCATCCCAGTGGATGTCGCGCTTCGTCGCAGCGTGCTGCGCTCCATCGGGACGTGGCGGCAACTCGGGCATGCGCGATCAATGCTCCTTTCCGTCCGCGAACAGCTCGTCAAGCTTGTCTTCGTAGGTGTGGTAGCCGAGGAAGTCATACAATTCCTCGCGCGTCTGCATCGCGGGCACCACGGATTTCTGGGTGCCCTCGCGGCGCACGGTTTCGTAGAAGCCGAGCGCGGCCTTGTTCATCGCGCGATAGGCGCCGCAGCAGTAGAGCGCGATGTCCACGTT
>JBOHYO010000199.1:0-1807 GCA_050737935.1 Rhodanobacteraceae bacterium | reverse complement strand
TCGCTTCGCTCCGCCCTTCGTTCCGAAGGGGGAAGAACAGCACCCCTTCCTGCGGAAGGGGGAAGCTTGATTCAGTTCTTGCCTTTCGCGAGCGGCAAATCCGCGCGCCGCCACGCATCCAGCCCGCCGGCCAGCGTCGCGACGTTGGTGAAGCCTGCCTTGACCAGACGCTTGGCGGCCTTGCCCGATTCCATGCCGCTGCGGCACACGGTCACCACCTGCAGCTCCTTCGCCTTGGCGAGATCCTTGCTCTCGGGGTCGAATTGGCTGGGCGTGACGTTTTTGGAGCCCGGGATGTGACCCTTCTGGTAATCGGCGACTGCCGAAAGGTCGATGACCAGCGGCTCGCCGCGATTGATCATCTGCACCAGCGCACCCGGCGTGAGTTCGCGAAAGCCGCGGAACCTGCGCGACACTTCCAGCCCGATCAGCGCCAGGACGATCACGATGAACGCGAGCACCAGCAGGATGTGGTGGCCGATGAATTCAGGAATGCGCGGCAGGATCTGGTTCATCAGCGGGCAAGGTGGTGGCGAGCGGATCGCGCATTATCCGGGAGAAGACGACCGGGGCGCCACCTCACCTCGTCCGGTGTAGCCTTGAGAGCGCCGCCGATCGTGCGGCGTCAACCGTTCCGTGGTGGGAGGAAACTGTCATGAAGACGATGACCTGCGAGCAGCTCGGCGGTACCTGCGACAAGGAATTGTCGGCCGAATCCTGGGACGACATGGTCAAGGCGATGACCCGGCACGTCATGGAAAAGCATCCGGATGTCGCCCAGAAAATGAAAACGATGCACGAGGAAGACCCCGCGAAATGGGGCCGGGAAATGAAACCCAAGTGGAAAGCCGCGCCCGACCGCTGAGTCGAGCAGACGCCGCTACTGCGCTTGCGGCGCAATATCCGGCAACCCCGATTCCAGCCACCAGCGGTTGGCCTCCGCGTCCCATCGCCAGCGTTGGTGATCGACCACGGTATACACGCGCTGGCTGGCTTTCGTGATCAGCCCGATCCGGGCGGTCTGCTCCAACGTGTCCGGTCCGGTCGCAACCGGGCCGGGGGTGTCGTATTGGGCGACGCGCACGGTGTCGTACAACGACTCCTGTTGGGGAGTGAGCGGATGGGATGCGCGGACTTCCGGGTCCATGTACGACCAGGCCTCCTGGAAGCCGCTCCAGCGCAGCGCAGCGGCGTAGCCCTCGAGGGTCTGGTCGCGCAGTTTGTCGCGCTTGTTGTTCAGGGTGGCGCACGCCGACAGCAACGCCAGCGACAACACGCAAGCCACGAAGATGATCCGGCGCATGATCGGCCCTCCCGGTAGTCCGACGTCGATTGTGCCGGAACCGACGCGTCTACGCGCGCGGCTTGGCGACGAAGCGTGCTTCCAGCGTGGCGGCGGGACGGCCATTGCCCGCGATCTCGCAGGTCACGTCCGCGCGGCCTTTGCCTTGCTCGCGCAGCCCGGCCAGCAGCGCGTCCAGCGCACCCGCTTCGCTGAAGCGCGCAATGCCACGCAGTTCCCCCCACACCGGCTCGTGGTATCGGACCCGCGAATCGCCGACGTAAACGTCGCAGTCGATGCCGCGGGTGCGCAGGTTCAGCACGATCAATCCCCATCCCGCGACCGTCAGCAGCGACGCCATGCTGCCGCCGAACGCGCAGCCCTTGTCATTGATGTTGGGCGCGAGTGGCGCGGTCATCTCGAGTTCGCTGCCGGTGTAACGGGTCAGCGCAAGCTGCATCGCCCGCGCCAGCGGGATGCGTTCGAGGATTTCGGCTTCGAGCGTCGCCGCGGCGTTGTCTTTCG
>JBOHYO010000198.1:0-2427 GCA_050737935.1 Rhodanobacteraceae bacterium | reverse complement strand
CCCACTTCTGCTTCAGCCCGTCGGCGTAGAGATCCCAATCGGCGCGGATCTTGCGCGTCAAAACGCGCAGCTCCTCGTGCAGTTCCGCCACGGAAGGCCGGCCCCAGTAGTAGTAGCCATTCCAGATCTTGTGGATCCTCAGGCCTGGGCCGAGCAGGAACGTGTACGGGACCATCGGTTCGTGCTGGTTGTCGGTGTATTCGAGAATACCCAGCTCGTCGCGCACCTGCGCCTTCTCGTCGTACAGGAACGGGTAGCTGGCACCGAGCTGCTGGCGCAGGTTGTTGGTGGTGTGCCAATCGTCGGTGGTGATCACCACCAGATGGCAACTGCCGACGACCAGTTGCGGGTGGAACCGCGTCAGTTCCTTCAACTGCTCGCGGTCCTTGGGACAGAAGAAGCCCCGGATCAGCACCACCAGCATCGGGTCGGCCTGGCCCTGCAAGTCCGACAACTTGCGCGGCGTCCTGGTGTGATCGGGGAGCTCGTAATCGGGGAAGGACTGCCCGACCGCAATCTTGCTGTTCATGGCGACTCCGGATTCCGTTGCGCTGGGCGCACAGGCAGGCGAGTGCAGGTTGCCCACTTGTAGACTTGCGCAACCAGCCTAGCCGGATGCGCATGACTGACGACCTAACATCCGCACCGCACGGTGCCGACGTCGCTTGGATGCGCCGCGCCCTGGCGCTGGCCGTCCACGCGCGCGACGCGGAAGGCGAGGTGCCGGTCGGCGCGGTGCTGGTACTGGATGGCGAAATCGTCGGCGAAGGCTGGAACCGCAACATCACGCTGAACGATCCCAGCGCGCATGCGGAGATCGGCGCGCTGCGGGACGCCGGTAAGCGGCTCGGCAATCATCGCATCCCGGGATCGACGCTGTACGTGACCCTCGAACCCTGCGCGATGTGCGCGATGGCGTTGGTGCACGCGCGCGTGGCACGGGTTGTCTACGGCGCCACGGACCCGAAAACCGGTGCCGCCGGCAGCGTGTTCGACACGCTGGTGTCGGACCGCCACAACCATCGTGTGCAGGTGGAAGGTGGCCTGCTGCGCGAAGAATCGGCAAGCTTGCTCAAGGCATTTTTTCGCGCGAAACGTTGACCTGGTGATCTGCCGCCCTTCTGCTGAAGGAGAAGGAAAAAAAGCGGGGTACACATCTTCAGGCTGTGGAGACTTGCAAAGACCCGGTTCGCGCTCGTTCACCGCACGCCGACTAGGCTCGGATGCAGGTGGCAGAGGAAGTGCCGCCGTATTTCCAACGAAGGAGGAGAACGCCATGGCGCGGTATCACGAAAGATATGGATCGGAAGACCACGGCGTCGGTGACGCCGCGCGTCGCCATGCAGAGGCGGATTATCGCGAGCAGTTCGGCACCGGTGGCCGCACGCAAAACCTGCCAGACGATTATGGGACGGGGCGCGACCCGCAACCTTTCGACCGCCGCTATCGGGACGAATCCTATTCCGCCGAACGGTATGGCGAAGGCGAAGGATCGCGCTTCCCCGGACGCGGCTGGAGCAGTCATTATCGCGGCGGCGACCGGCCCGGCTGGCGTGGCGACGCCGGGTACGGCCGTACCTACAGCGGCAACTACGAAAGCCTGCGACGCGAGGAGCCATCACGCTACAGCGAAGGCGGCGGACAGGCGCTGGCACGCGGCTATCGCGGTCGAGGCCCGAAAAACTACACGCGCTCGGACGAGCGCATCCAGGAAGACATCAGCGAACGCCTCTGGGATGCCGACGAGGTGGACGCCAGCGACGTGACCGTGGAGGTACACGACGGCGTCGTCACCCTGAGTGGCAACGTCGCGCGACGCCGCATCAAGCACCGCATCGAGGACATGGCCGATGCATGCAGCGGGGTCAAGGACATACGCAACGAAATCCGCGTGCAGCCCCGCAACGAATGGCCCTACGACAAGGGCGTAGTGCCCGGGTCCACCGAGGAAGCCTCCCGCCGCTCCGGCCAAACGGAACGCAACGAGGGCATGATCCAGTCCGCGATTGAGGAAATGCCGCCTCGCCCGCATTGAGCGGGTAGGGCGACACTGTCCGACGATCTCGAAACATCGTGAACACGCGGCGGGCCGTTGCCGCCCTACGCTTGTTCCACCGAGGCAACGCTGCCGCCCAGCACTTCACTGATGTAATCGAGCGCGCGCTGATTGCGCTTCGGTGTGATCGACGCGTCGCGTCCGCCGGCACCCATAACCGGTGGTTGCGGATGTGCGCGTCCATCGCGGTGGTCATCACGCACTGGTCACCGGCCACTCCCGTCAGCACCAGACGCGACACCTTCAGGTACTCCGGCAGCGTCGGCAACGGCGTCTGATAGAAGCCGATTGCCTGGGCTTCAGCACGAAGTAATCGCTCTCCCGCGGCGCCGCAACGCGTCGATCGCATTGGCCACCGGCTACATCTGACC
>JBOHYO010000197.1:0-10459 GCA_050737935.1 Rhodanobacteraceae bacterium | reverse complement strand
GGTCAGCCCGACCCGCATGCCTACGCGGTGAGGGTGAGCGCCGGCACCGGCGCGTGCCTGCGCTCGTGCGCGAGCAGCCAACGCTTGGCCGGCAAGCCACCGCCGTAACCGGTGAGGTCGCCGTGGCTGCCGATCACGCGGTGGCAGGGCACGATGATTGCGAGCGGGTTGGCGCCATTGGCGGCGCCAACGGCACGCACCGCGCGTGGGCGCCCGATGCGCTGCGCGATGTCGGCGTAGCTCACGGTTTCGCCGTATGGGATCGTCAGCAGCGCACCCCACACTTCGAGTTGGAACGGCGTGCCGGATGGATGCAACGGCACGTCAAACTGCTGCCGCGTGCCGGTGAAGTATTCCTCGAGTTCGCGCGCGGCCGCGTGCAGTTTTGGCTTGCTTGCCCTGGTTTCCGCGGGAGCGACTTGCGCAACGCCATCACGCGGCAGGCCGATCTCGACCAGACCGGCGCCGTCGCCGACCAGCAGCAACGGGCCGATCGGTGTTTTGATGTAGTCGTGGTAGAGCATCTCACTCAAAATCCGTAATGCAGGAATCCGCCATCCACGGCGAGCACCTGTCCCGTGATGTAACCGGCGGCCGGCAGGCACAGGAACGCGACCGCGGCGGCGACTTCCTCGGGTTCGCCGATCCGCGCCATCGGTGTTCGATCCAGCACTTCCTCGAGGTAGTCGGGATCGGACAGCGCTTCGTCGGTGCGGCGGGTGCGGATGTACCACGGCGCCACCGCGTTCACCCGGATGCCATCGTCGCCCCATTCGCAGGCGAGGTTGCGGGTCATCTGGTGCAGCGCGGCCTTGCTCATTCCGTACGCGATGCCGGTGCGTACATGCTGGATGCCGGAGACCGAGCCGATGTTCACGATCGCGGCATTGGCGTGCTGGGCAAGCCGCGGATATGCGAGCCGGCAGAGGTCGAATGCCGCCACGCTGTTGAGGCGCAGCACGTCTTCGAGCTCGCCGGGTTCGAGGTCGAGGGTCGCGCGCTTGACGTTGCCGCCGGCATTGTTGACCAGCAGCGACAAGGGCACGTCGAGATCGGCGAGCCAGTCGAAGATCGCCATGCGGTCTTCCGCATCGCCGACATCCGCCGCGAACAGCCGCGGTTCGCTGTCCGGGAAATCCTCGGCGAGTTCATCGCAGGCCGTCTGCAACTCGGCTTCGTCGCGGGCGATCAGCAGCGGTTGTGCGCCCAGGCTCGCCAGTTCGCGCGCGCAGGCGAGGCCGATGCCGCGGCTGGCACCGGTCACGAGGCAGGTCTGGCCGTCGAGCCGCCAGTGGCCGGGAAGTGCATTCACGTGCGGACTCCGTCGGGCGTCCCGCCGAGCTTAGCGCAGCTTGCAAGGCGCTGCCTTCCGCGCGAGACTGCGCGCCATGGTTCGCGTACTCGCCCTGCTGTGCATCGTCGCCTTGCTCGCGGCGTGCTCGCCGCACCCGGCGCCCGCCGATGCTGCTGCGGACTCCGTGCCGGCGTCCGCGACCACCAATGTGTTGGCAGGTACGCCGATGGCCGAATACGGCCACGCCCTCAACCGCGCAAAGAACGTGCAGAACGTCGTCAATGATCAGGCCAAGAAACAGGCCAAGGCGATCGACGCGGCGACCGGCGGGCATTGACGGAATTCGTAGTAGCGGCCCATGGCCGCGACTAGTCCGCGCGCAAGGCAGACAATCCGCGCCTCTCGAGGTGAATGTAGGAGCGGCCCATGGCCGCGATCGGAGCCGGTCGCGCGCAAAGCGCGCTCATACAGAGAACCTGCGCCCACGTACATCGTTCGCGCGCATGGCGCGCTCCTACATGGATTCGGAAAACGGGGCGGGCGTCATTCCGCCCGCCCTGCTGCAAGCTAGAAGCGGTACTCGGCCTGCGCCGACACCATGTCGGTCGTCAGGTTCAGATTGTCCTTGCTGGCGTGATAGTAGTCGTAGCCGACGCCGACGCCGAAGTGCCGCGTGAAGTCGTAGCCGACCCCGACGCCGCCGTACCAGCCTTGCGAATTGCGGTGGGTGTCGACCGGGTTGATGTCACTGCTCATCCCGTGGCCGTTCCACTCGTAGAGGCCGGCGCGGAACGATCCGTACCAGTTGGGCGTGAAGCTGTATTTGGCGTTGCCGCCGACGGTCCAGCCGTGCAGGGACGCGTGGCCGGGGGAGACCACCGGCTGCGAATTGAAGACGTTCTTGACGTCCACATTGCCGAGATCGTTGTAGCCGATTTCAGGACCGACCGCGAAGTTCGGGCTCAAGGCCCAGCGATAGCCACCGTTGACGGCGTATCCGGTGTCGTTGCCCGAGTTGATCCCGTGCTTGATGTTGCTGGCCCCGATGTTGCCGTTGATGAAAGCGCCGCTGTCCGCACCGGGCGGGGTGTCCTGCGCGAATACGGGTGCGGCCGCGAAGGCCGCGGCGGTTGCAAGGACGATTGCAGTGTTGCGCATGATTGTCTCCACTTGTTGGTCGTTCACGCATGCAGTGGTTTGCGTGCGCTCGGCCAGTAAGACTGGAGCCAGTCGGCAACGTTCGTTAAGGTTTCGCTATCGCCTCAGGTGTGGTTCATGGCGTTCATGGGGGGCGTCACCGGAATGAACGCGAGCTGTGCGATCGAATGAACTTCGCACACGTCGTGGATCCTGCGCATCCTTCCGGCGCGATGCGCTCGCCGCTCATCGCGTCGAATGCATGCAGGCGCGAAGGATCGAATTGCATTCGCACGCATGTGCCCGGGATGGGCAGCGCCCGCGGCGGGATCCGCGCCACCAATGCGATGTCGCCGTAGCGCAGGTTGAGGAACACCTCGTTGCCGACCGGCTCGATCACCTCGAGCGTTGCGTCGAATTGCACGAACGAAGCCGGCGCATCGTCCCCGGCGAGCTGCAGGTGCTCGGGCCGCAGGCCAAGGACGATCTCGCGATCGCGGCACGCATGTAGCCAATCGGATGCGGGACCCGGGTCGCCAAGTGGCAAGCTCACGTCATCCATTTCGAATTGCCAGCCGGCGTCCGCGCGCAATCTGCCGCGGAAGAAATTCATCGCGGGGCTGCCGAGGAAGCCGGCGACGAACAGGTTCGCGGGTTCCTCGTACAGGCGCATTGGGGTGTCGACCTGCTGGATCTCGCCCTCGTGCATCACCACGATGCGCTGACCGAGGGTCATCGCCTCGACCTGATCGTGGGTGACGTAGATCATGGTTGCGGCGAGTCGTTGGTGCAGGCGCGCGATCTCCACCCGCATCGCCGCGCGGAGTTTCGCGTCCAGGTTCGACAGCGGCTCGTCGAGCAGGAACACCTTGGGTTCGCGTACCAGCGCACGTCCCAACGCGACCCGCTGCCTCTGGCCGCCCGACAGCCGGCGCGGACGTGCGGTCAACAACTCCGACAAGCCCAGCATGCGGGCCGCCTCGGCCACCCGCTGCGTGATTTCCGCGCGCGGCAGTCCGCGCAGTTTCAGGCCGAACGCGAGGTTTTCGGCGACTGTCATGTGCGGGTACAACGCATAGTTCTGGAACACCATCGCGATGTCGCGCTCGCGCGGCGCGAGATCGTTCACCACCCGGCCGTCGATCCGGATCGTGCCGGAGGTGATGGTCTCGAGCCCGGCGATCGCGCGCAGCAGGGTGCTCTTGCCGCAGCCGGACGGACCCACCAGCACCAGCAGTTCGCCATCCGCGGCCGTGAAATCAGCGCCCGCCACGGCGACCTTGCCGTTGTCGTAGACCTTGCGCACCTCGTCGAGTTGAACGGTCGCCATGGGGAATACTGTTGTGTCTGGTGTGATACCGCTCGCCAATTTTTAGCCCTCCCCTTCAAGGGAGGCGGCCGTAGGCCGAGCGCGTAGCGCTGGTGGGGATGGGTTTGATGCCGCGACCCAGTCCACCCCATCCAGGCATCACTCGAAGGGGAAGGAGACAAGCCAAGTCGCCGGACGTTTCGACATCGGCCGGTCGCGGCACGTTATCATGCCGATGTAATCGCTTTCACCAACGGGGATTTTCATGCCGGCAGAAGCCTCAGGCGCCGCCGAACCTCTTTTCCCGGGCGGGTTCCTGTGGGGCTGCGCAACTTCGGCGTACCAGGTCGAGGGATCGCCGCTCGCGGACGGCGCCGGGCCGAGCAACTGGCACCGATTTGCGCATACGCCGGGGCGCGTGCGCGACGGCGATACCGGTGACGTCGCCTGCGACCATTACCGGCGTTGGCGCGATGACATCGCGCTGATGCGCGCGCTTGGCATGCGCGCGTATCGCTTCAGCATTGCCTGGAGCCGGATCCTTCCCGAAGGCCGCGGCCGCGTCAATGCCGAGGGGCTCGCGTTCTACGACAAGCTCGTCGACGCGTTGCTCGAGAACGGCATCCAGCCGATGGTCACGCTGTACCACTGGGATCTTCCGGCCGCGCTGGACGATCGCGGCGGCTGGTTGAATCCCGACAGCCCCGGGTGGTTCGCGGACTACGCGCAAGTCGTGTTCCGCAAGCTCGACGACCGCGTCGGCCTGTGGGCCACGATCAACGAACCGTGGGTGGTGACCGACGGCGGCTACCTGCACGGAGTGCTCGCCCCGGGCCACCGCAGCCGCTACGAACCGGTGATCGCCGCGCACCATCTCCTGAAGGCGCACGGCGCCGCCGTGCAGGCGTATCGTGCGGAAGGCCGCAACAACATCGGGATCGTGGTCAACCTCGAGCCCAAGTACGCGGCGACGCAGGGTGCCGACGACCTTGCCGCCACTGCGCGTGCCGACGCCTACATGAATCGTCAGTTTCTCGACCCGGTGTGTCTCGGCAGTTACCCGGAGGAAATGAAGGACCTGTTCGGCGACGCCTGGCCGGCGTGGCCGCAGGAGGACCTGGCGCAGATCCGCCAGGCGATCGATTTCGTGGGGGTGAACTACTACACCCGCAGTGTCACGCGCCAGGATGCGCGTGCGTGGCCGCAACGCGCCGGCGGCGTGCCGCAAAAACGGGCCACACGCACCGAAACCGGCTGGGAGGTGTATCCGCAGGGCCTGACCGATGCCCTGAACTGGGTTTCCGCGCGCTACGGCCGTCCGCCGATCTACATCACCGAAAACGGTGCGGCGTTCTACGACCCGCCGACCGCCGAGGGCCGGGTTCAGGACCCCTTGCGGGTGGCGTACCTGCGTGCGCACCTGCGCGCGGCGCTTGCCGCGATGCGGCAGGGTGTCGACCTGCGCGGCTACTTCGTGTGGTCGTTGCTCGACAACTTCGAATGGGCGCACGGTTACGCGAAACGCTTCGGCATCGTGCACGTGGATTTCGCGACCCAGCAGCGCACGCCAAAGGCCAGTGCCAGGTTTTACGCGGACGTCATTGCCACCCATGGCGCGAGGCTGCAAGGCGCCTGACGCGCACCGCGTTCGATCTCCGCAGTCCACCAACCCATCCCCACCCAACCCTCCCCTTGAAGAGGAGGGCTTGTTTTGAACTCGCTTTTCCCGGCACGTGTACGTCGGGTTGAGCGGTTTCATGCGAACCCCAACGCTGTCGATTGATGTTGGGCTTCCCCGCATGAATCCGCGGTCAGCCCAACCTGCGCTTGCTTTTCTCCTCCCCCTTCAATGGGGAGGCCGGGAGGGGGATGGGTGGCTGGCGCACGTTTCTTGCATTTGCCTATCCGGGCGCGTGTAGGTTGGGGTGAGCGGTCTTTTTCATGCGAACCCCAACGCTGTCGATCGATGTCGGGCTTCCCCGCATGAATCCGCGGTCAGAGCCCAACCTGCGCGCAAGCGCCGCTTCTCACCCCTTGACGCTGCCCAGCAGCAGGCCGCGCAGGTAATAGCGCTGCAGCGCGAGAAACAGCACCAGCACCGGGATCACGGTGACCACCGCGCCGGCCATCATCAATCCACTGTCCTGAACGTGTTCGCGCGACAGCGAGGCGAGGCCGACCGGCAGGGTGTAATGCTGCTGGCCCGTCAGCGCAATCAACGGCCACATGAAGTCGTTCCACGCAACGAGGAAGGTGAACACCGCGAGCGTCACGAGGATCGGCTTCAGCAGCGGCAGCACCACTTGCGCGAAGATGCGCAGCTCGCCCGCGCCGTCCACCCGCGCGGCTTCCAGCAGCTCGCCGGGAATGCTGCGCGCGTACTGGCGCACCAGGAAGATGCCGAATACGCTCGCCATCGCCGGCAGGATCACCGCCGCGTAGGTGTTGACCAGTCCGACATGTTTCAGCAGCAGGAACAGCGGTAGCATCGCGACCTGCGCGGGGATCACCAGTGCGCCGATCACCACGCTGAACAACCTCTCCCGTCCCGCGAAGTGCAGTTTCGCGAAGGCGTAGCCAGCCAGCGTGTTGCACACCAGCGAGAGCAGGGTGACCGAAGTGGAAATGATCAGACTGTTCGCGAAGTAGGTGCCCATGCCGGCGTGCGCGAACAGCTCGCGATAGTTGGCGAAGGTCGGGTGCAGCGGCAGCATCGGCGGCGGCAGGCTGTTGGCCTCGCCCGGCTGCATGAACGACACCGACAGCATCCAGAACAACGGGAACAGCGCCAGCGCAGCGCAGGCGAGCAGCGCGCCATTGACCAGCAGGGGCTTGGCGGTGCGGTTCACGCGGGATCCTCGCGCGTTTCGCCGAAGCGCCAGATCAGGGCCGTGGCCGCGAACATCACGAGGAACAGCAGGAACGCGACCGCCGATGCGGTGCCCATGTTCCACCACTTGAAGCCGTCCTCGTACATCAGGTACAGCACGCTGACCGTGCTTTGCAGCGGCCCGCCCTGGGTGATCACGTAGGGCTCGGCGAACAACTGGAAGTAGCCCGACACGGTGAGGATGCCGACCAGCACGAGGATCGGCGACAGCGCAGGGAAGGTGATGTGGCGGAATTGCCGCCACGCCGAGGCGCCGTCGATGCGCGCGGCTTCGTACAAGTCCGCGGGGACCGCCTGCAGCCCGGCCAGCAGGATGATCATGTTGTAGCCGAAGTTCTTCCAGACCGCGAACAGGATGATCATCGGCATTGCCCAGTTCGGGTCGCCCAGCCAGTCGATCGGTGAAATTCCGAGATGCAGCAGCACGAAGTCGATGACGCCGTACTGGGTATTGAAGAGATACCGCCAGATCACCGCGACCGCCACCACGGTGGTCACCACCGGTGCGAACAACGCGGTGCGGAACAGCGGCTTCATCCGCGCGGCCGACGAGTTCAGCAGCAGTGCGGTGCCGAGCGAAACCAGCATCGACAACGGCACGCCCACCACCACGAAATACAGCGTGTGCCATAGCGCGGCCCAGAACAGCGGCCGGTGCAGCAAGGTCCAGTAGTTGGCGAGGCCGACGAAGCGCAGGTTGTGGATGTCGGCGAGCGCGTACAGGTCGTAGTCGGTAAGGCTCAGGGCGAGACCCGCCAGTACCGGCAGCAAAAAAAACACGCCCAGCACCAGCAGCGCCGGTGCAAGGAACAGCCACGCGGAGGAGGCGCGATTCATGTCAGGGGGTGTCCTTCATGCACTCCTCGATGCTGCGCGGGCCGGCATTCCCCCGACGCTTCGCGTCGACCCCCTTCCTCTGGAAGGGGGTGCACTTGGCTTCCCCCTTCGCCTGCGAAGGGCGGAGCGAAGCGAACGCGCGCGCAGCGCGGCCGAGGGGGATGGCTTTTTTGCGGAGTGCGAACATCCGCCCGACTTGGATTGCGTTCACTCATGTTGCCGCTCCAGCACCCAGCGGCGCTTGGCGAGGATCGTATCCGCGCGCGCATCCATTTGTGCGGTGGCCTGATCGATCGTGAGCTGTCCGGCGATCGCACGTGCTGCGACATCCTGCATCATGTTGACGATCTGTTCCCATTCGGGCACCTGCGGCGCTGGACGCATGTGTTCGAGCTGTGCGCGGAAGGCTCGGAGCTTCGGATCGTTCTTCAGGAGCGTGTCACTCCAGGCCGAGCGGCGCGCCGGCAGATCGCCCAGCAGTTCGTAGAAGCGCACCTGCACTTCTGGCCGCGAGAGGTACTCGACCAGTGCCCAGGCGGCCTGCCTGTGGCGAGATGAGCGTGGGATCACCAAGCTCGATCCGTAGGTGACCGAATCGCCAGGACCGTTCGGGCCGGGCAGTTGCGCCGTCGACCATTCCGACTGGCGGGAGGCCGGCATGCGCTTGCGGAATTCGCCGATGTTCCATGGTCCGGAAAGGTAGAACACGAAATCGCCTCGCGCGAAGGCCTGCCACGGATTCGTGACCTGCACGTTGGTATACGGCGGCACGTCGCCGCGCTTGAACAGCCCGACGTAGAAGGAGAGTGCCCGCCTGAAACCGACGCTTTCAAAATTCCCATAGCGTCCGCCGTCACGCAGCAGCGGCACGTGTTGCTGCAGGGCCAGTGCCAGCAACTGGTCGTATTCGTTGGTCGGCAGCAAGGCGCCCCAGCGCTTGCCGCCGCTCTTGGCACGGATCGCGTCCATCTGTGCCTGCCATTCGGCCCAGGTGCGCGGTGGCGCGTCGAAGCCCGCCTCGCGCAACAGGTCCACTCGGTAGAACAACAGCCGCGTGTCGACATACCAAGGAATGCCGTACAGCACGCCGTCGACGCGGTTGGTCGCCCACGCGCTCGCGAAATAGTCGCTCTCGCGGACCACAGCGGAATCCGCGACCCGCGCCTGCAACGGGTCCAGCGCATGCAGCACGGCGAACTCGGCGATCCAGGTGTTGCCGATCTGCGCGAGGTCGGGCAACGAATCGCCGGCATAAGCGGTCAGCAGTTTCTCGTGCGCCGCAGTCAGCGGGATCTGCTGGATGCGGACGTGGATGTCCGGATGCGCCTTCTCGAATGCCGGCAGCAGGTGCGAGACCGCCTCGCCTTCGCGGCCGATGGTCCAGAATTCGAGGGTGACACTGGACGTAGCCGAGCTGGTGCAACCTGTCAGCAACGCCGTGGCAAGCACCACGATCGCCATGCTCAAGCAGCACTTGACGGATCTGTATTTCATCGTGTTTCGTTCGTGCTGAGCGTAGCGAGCGCAGCGAGCGAAGTCGAAGCGCCCGCGGAGAGGATGCCCTTCGACTTCGGCGCTTCGCGCCTACGCTCAGGGCGAACGGCTTCCGGATGCGGCAATCAACATGCTCAGTGGACGGATGCGGGCTGGCGCGCGGTGGTAACCGCATTGGTCCCCGCTCCCAGCCAGCCGCCCTGGAAGCCTGCCCGCTCGAGTCCGCGGCGGATGTGTGGGTTGCGGCGCATCACCTTCCAGACGAAACCGCTCCGATAGTTTTCGATCATCAAGAGGATCGGCCCCTGGTCGATGCCGAGGTATGCATTGTCGAACCAGCCCTGGCCCGGCACCACCTCGCCGCTGTGCACCTTCGCGTTGGTCAGCCGGAAGGTCGGGTTGAAGGCATCGACGAATCCGTATTTCGAATACAGCCATTTCCCGTAGCGCTGGTACATCGCCTGGATCGTCGGCAACACGAGTTCCGGCGCAAAAACGATCGAGGCAATCGAGGCGGTCGGCGCGATGGTGCCATCGTCGATGATATGCCCGACGTCGGCGCCGCGCGCGAGATATCCATGGAACCTCATCTGCGTTCCGTCCCCGCGCTTCCAAGTGAAATTGCCCGGCCCGTTGCAGGCCGTAAGCCCCCAAATGTACTTGCCATAGCCCTCGAAATGCCCGGTAGTGGCGGCGGCATAGGCGTGCTGGCCGATCACCGAACGCCGGCTGTTCTCGAAGTAATCCATGTCGTGCAGGCGCATGAAGGCATCGCGGATGCCGTGGAAGTCGATCCACGATTCGCTGTACTGATGCCCGAACAGCGGGGCGAAGCCGATGTGCGGAAGGCCGCCCATGAAGCTGCCCCAGGTGAGGTGGTAGGTGGAGGTCCAGGCGGTCCATGCGTCCGGCTGCACCGCATGGGTAGGCGAGCCGAGCGCGAGGATGTACAGGATCATCGCTTCGTCGTAGCCCGTCCAGTCGTGCGGGATGAATTTGCCGCCCGGGGTCCAGCCCATGCTGACCAGCGGCGAGCGCACCTGCGCCCAGTTCCAGTCGACGTCGCGATAGAGGTTTTCCGCGAGCTGTCGAATCTCGCGTTCCTCGGGATTGTCCTGGTCGAACCAGGTTTCGTCGAACAGCACGCCGGCAATCAGCAGCGTGGTGTCGATCGTCGAGACTTCGACCCAGCGTCCGTAGCGCAGCCCCGATTTCATGTCGAGGAAGTGGTAGAAGAACCCGTGGTACCCCGCATCGTCGTCCTCGCTGTCGCCCTGCGGCGCGTTCGCGAAGAACCGGAGCGTCGTGAGCACACGCTGGCGCGCCTGCTCGCGGGTGATCCAGCCACGCTCCACGCCGATCGGGTACGCGGTCAGTGCAAAGCCGGTCGCCGCGATACTGGAAAACGGAGTGTCGCCCATCGGCCAGTGGTCCGGGACCAAACCATTCTCGGGATTCGCCGTCTGCCAGAAGAATTCGAACGTGCGGTGCTCGATGT
>JBOHYO010000196.1:0-14639 GCA_050737935.1 Rhodanobacteraceae bacterium | reverse complement strand
GCGAATGGTAGACGCCGCCCTGGTCGGCCTCTCCGCCGAAACCGATGTTCAGGGTGGCGATCCCGAGGTGTTCGAGGAACGCGCTGTAATCGGAACCAGAGCCCAGCGGCGAGATCGGAATGTCGCCGCCCTTCGCTGCCAGCTTGGCGGTTTCCTTGAGCCCGGGGCTGGCGTCCTTCTCCGAGGCATGCACCTGGAGATACGCGCGCTGGCGTCGCTGCACGCTGGCGTTGGTTTCGGGATCGGTCACCCCAGCCGCCACTTCGTTGACCAGGTGCTGGTACGAGTGGCTGCCACCGGCGAACAGCATGCCGCGCCCGTTGGTATCGGAGTTGAGGTACAGCACGGCCTTTTCCTGGAGCTCCTTCGCGTGAGCCTCCGCCCATTCGGTGGAGCCGAGCAAGCCCGGCTCCTCGCCGTCCCAGCTCGTGTACACGATCGTGCGCTTCGGCCGCCACCCCTGCCGATAGAGCTGCCCCATGGCCTTGGCTTCGCCCATCAGGGCAACGGTTCCGGCGAGCGGATCGAACGCACCGAACACCCAACCGTCGTGGTGGTTGCCGCGGATCACCCACTGGTCGGCGTCACTGGAACCCTTGAGCTTGGCGATCACGTCGTAGACCGGTTTGCGGCTCCAGTCGGATTTCACGACCATGTGCACCTTGGCCGGACCGGCGCCGACGTGGTAGGTGAACGGCAGCGCGCCGCGCCAGTTCTCCGGCGCGACCGGCCCGCCCATCGCCTTCAGGAGCGGGGTTGCGTCGGCGTAGGAAATCGGCAGCACCGGGATCTTGAGGATGGTCTTGGCCTCATCGACCGGCACGTGTTTGGCCCCGGGTGTCGAGGCGTAACCCGGGGTGGTCGGATCGCCGGGGTAGAGCTGCATCTTGGCCACCGAGCCACGCTGCACGCCTTCCGGCGGCCGCGAGGCCCCCTTTGGATACGGGTCGTTGTCGAAATAGCCGTCATCGCGCGGATCGGAATAGATCAGGCAGCCGATCGCGCCATGTTCATGAGCGAGTTCGGGCTTCAGCCCGCGCCAGCCACCGCCGTAGCGAACGATCACGATCTTGCCCTTGACGCTGATCCCGAGCCGGGCGAGTTCCTTGTAATCGTCGGGCATGCCGTAGTTGACGTACACCAGTTCGCCGGTCACATCGCCGTCCGCCCCGTACACGTTGTATGGGGGAAGCGCGCCGGGCAGCGACGACGTTCGGTCGCCCTTGATCGGCGGTTCGTGCAGGCTCGCCTTGAAATGCGTCGGCGCGACAAGTTCCACCAGTTCCTGTTTTGGCGTCGGGTACAACACATCGAACGTTTCGATGTGCGCGTCCCAACCCCACTGCTTGAACTGCGCGAGCAGGAATTCCGCGTTGGCCTTGTCGTGCGGCGAGCCGACCTGGTTGGGCTCCGAAGACAACTGCTTGAGCCAACCGCGCATGTCGGACGCGCTCAGCAGGGAATCGAACTTCTGTTCGAGACTCTTCTCCTGCGCGGCGCCGCTGGCCGTGAAGCCCAGCATGCCCGCGTCCGCGTGGTTGTCGCCCGAAGGCGTCGCCGCGCCCGCCGCGAAGGACAATGACAGGCATGCCAATGCCACTCCGAATCCCTGCAGCTTCGCTCGCTTCATCGCCAACCCCTCCAGTCAGGACGTGAACGCCTGCGCACAATCATCGCGGACGGCACACGAGGTGAAACGCTTCCTTTTACGCCGTACCGCGGCGGTTTGCATGGGGCAATAGTCACGGCCGCCGCACCCGTCGCGGACGATCCACGTCATCGCCGGCAGATTCGACGGACGCTACGCGGCTTGCTATCGTTTGGCATCCGCCGGCTGGGCTGTCGCCGCAGCCAGGCCACGAGCCGAACGACCGCAACGATGCTGCCCAGCTCGACCAACCTCCTGCGTAACCGCATCCAGCAACTGCACAAGCGCGTCGGCGGCTCGCGCTGGTTTCCGCACGTGCCGCTGGCGATCCTGCTGGCGCTGGGTGGATTGTGGCTGCTTCAGGCTGATCTCGGCCGCCAATGGCGGTTGATCCTTGACCAGCTGCTGGCGGGCGGTCAGGGGCTCGAGCCCAATCTGCTGCCGCCGCTGCTGATCGGGATCGGCATGCTGATCATGGGGGCCGGGTTGCTGTTCCGCTCGCGTCTGGCATGGACGATGGCGCTGGTGCTGGCCGCCACGGGCGCGGCCAGCATGCTCTTCGGCCACCACCCGCGCGCGCACTTGATGCTCGCCTATTTCCTGCTGATGCTGGCGTTGCTGGTGTTCGCCTGGCGCCAGTTCGACCGCACCAGCGTCACTGCCAGCACGCTGTTCGCATTGACGTCGGTCGTGCTGCTGGTGGTGTACTCGACCCTCGGCGCGTTCTACCTGGGCGCCGACTACAAGCCGCGGATCACGGACCTGGTCACCGCGTTGTACTACGCGATGGTCACCATGAGCACCGTCGGGTACGGCGACATCACGCCGCAAACGTCGGAGGCAAAACTGTTCACGGTATCGATCATCGTTCTCGGCGTCGCGGTGTTCGCGACGTCGCTGACGGCGGTGATCGCACCGCTGGTAACCCGCAGCCTGCAACGCATCGTCAATCGAAAAGGCAACCGCATGAAACGCGAAAATCACTTCGTCGTGATCGGCAATACGCCGCTCGCGCTCAATACCTGGCGAGAGCTGGCGCGACGTGGCCTTCCGGTGACCCGCGTATTGCGCCAGGAACCCGAGACTGGATTCCCCGAGGACGTGGACATGGTCGTCGGCGAGTCGAGCGACGCCGACGTGCTGCGGCAAGCCGGCGCGGACAAGGCGCAGGCCGTGCTGGCGATGCTCGACGATGATTCCGAGAATGCCTTCGTGGTGCTGGCGGTCAAGGAACTCGGTGGCAAGGCGCGTACGGTCGCAGCGGTCAACGACGCGAACCACTTGTCGCGCGTGCAACTGGTCCAGCCCGACGTCGTGATCGCACCGCAGATCTTGGGCGGCGAACTCGCCGCGATGCTCCTCAGCGGCGAAGAGGTGACCGCGGACTTCGTGATGAAGCGCGTATTCCAGCAGGCGGCGGGTGGCGACGGGCCGGCCTCCACGCCCGCCGCTTGAGGGAACGCGACCCACCGACCGGAGACATGGAACCGACGATGGAACATTGGCTCTTTCACACCACGTGGCTCGGAAACTCCACGCTTGCCTGGCTGATCGCGACGGGCGGCGCGTTGCTCGGCTACATCGTGGCGCACAGCGCGGCCGCGATCGTTGCTGCACACCTGCGCAAGCTGGCCGCGCGTACGCACCGCCGCGGACTCTCGATCGCGGCGGATGTGGTCACGGCCACGCGCGGCTGGTTGTTGTTGTTGATCGCCATCGCGATTGCGCTGGACTTCCTGCATTTCGGCACCACCACCGGGAGCACCGGGGCCACACAGCGTTGGACGGTAGCGGATGGCCTGCATCTGCTGACCTACGCGCTGGTCGGCATCCAGGTGGCGTTCTGGGTCAGCGCACTGGTGGTGTCGTGGCTCCGGCGCTCCGCCAACCGCGACGACGGCCAGGCGCCCAACCCCGTGATGCTGGGGGTGCTGACCTGGGTCGTGCAATTCGTGATCTGGGTGACGCTGGTACTGGCACTGCTGGCCGAAGGCGGCGTGCAGATCTCCGCATTCGTCGCGAGCCTGGGCGTCGGCGGCGTGGCCGTGGCGCTGGCGCTCCAGAACGTGCTCGGCGACCTTTTCGCGTCGATCAGCATCGGACTCGACAAGCCGTTCGAGGTCGGTGAGTTCATCGCGTTCGGAACCGACCTCGGCACCGTCACCAAGGTCGGAGTCAAGACCACGCGAATCAACTCGCTGTCGGGCGAGGAACTGGCGATTTCGAATTCGAACCTGCTCAAGAACCTGATCCACAACTACACGCGAATGGAGCAGCGCCGCGTGGTGTTCGGTTTCCGGGTGCCGTACGGAACCTCACGAGAGGATCTGCAAGCGATCGTGGACGGTGCCCGTGCCGCGATCACCGGCCAGGACCAGACCCGCCTCGACCGCGGCCACTTCCGCGCGTTCGGCGACTCCGGCTTCGAATTCGAGTTCGTGTATTACGTGCTGGACCCGGGCTATACGCTGTATTGCGACATCCAGCAACGCATCAACTTCGAGATCATGGCGGTGCTGGAAAAGCTGGGCGTCGAATTCGCCGTCCCCGCCCGCGTGCTGCATGGCGCCACGCCGGGAAGCACCGCGGTTCTGCCACCCGCCGACGCCCCGCGCTGACCCTCTCCGGGAAATCCGGCAACGCAAGCGCGATCGGCGCGCGGTCGTGACCGTTTCTACACATGGCGTGTCGATAATCAGCAGACGCGTGCCTCACGGCGCCGGATCCAACCGGTTGCACCGCGAGCGCATGCGAATGGAGGTCGGCATGAACAGAGGCGCGAACATCCCGGCACTGGGATATGGTGCGTTCGCCGTAACCCTGTGGCTCGCCAGCATGGCGCCTGCCGACTGGTTCAGCCCGGTCGCGAACGCGACGCTGCTGCAGCCGCTGACGATCGTGCTCGGTGGTTGCGTGTTGGCGGTCGCCGGAATCGTCGCATGCCTGCGCGGAAACACGCTCGACACCGTCCTTTTTCTCGGCTTCGCCGCGTACTGGTGGATCGACGGCTTGGCGCAGCACAACCTTGCAGAGGGCCTGGCCCCTTCGTCCGGCTGGCGCGGCTGGTACTACATCGTGTGGGCGTTCCTGGTGTTCTGCATCTGGATCGCCGCGTGCAAGGACGGCGTCGCGCGCATGCTGTTCACCTTGGTGCTGTGGCTGTCGCTGCTGGCTTACGCGCTGGCCGGGTGGACGCGGATCGATGCGCTGACGGTCCTGGGTGGCTACCTCGGCCTGCTCACCGCCGTGGTCGGCATCTACATCGCGGCGGCCCAGATGATCAACGAAACCCATGGCCATGTGGTGCTGCCGTTGGGTGAGAGCACCGGCGACACCCAATCGCGCACGTCCTGAAACGTCGGCATCGAATGACCGCGCGAGCGAAGGTGCCGTCCGCGTCAACGCCCGGTTCGAAGCGGCTGCCGTAAAAAGTCAGACCAGGGATGGCCGCTCTGACGTTCCCGGATCTGGGAAGCCCCGGCCATCGGTCCGACCCGGAGCTGCCGCGATCAGGGAAGATCGCACAAATCTTCCTCGCTGGTGCGCTGCCGCACGCCGTGCTACTTTTGCGGCATGGCATCACCGCGTATCATCAAGAAGTATCCCAATCGCCGCCTCTACGATACCCAGGTGTCCAGCTACATCACGCTGGAAGAGGTGCGGCAATTGGTGCTGTCGGACGAGCACTTCGAGGTCAGGGACGCCAAGAGCAACGAGGACCTGACGCGGGCGGTCCTGCTCCAGATCATCGCCGAGCACGAACAGCACGGCCAGCCGATCTTCTCCACGACCCTGCTCTCGCAGATCATCCGCTTCTACGGCGACGCCATGCAGGGCTTCGTCGGCAACTACCTCGAGAACAGCCTGAAGGTCTTTCTGGAGCAGCAGCACAAATTTCGCGACCAGTTGAACAGCCTTCTCGGCCAGACCCCGTGGTCGATGTTGAACGAAGCCTCCGAGCGCAACATCGAACTCTGGAAGTCGCTGCAACCGGGAGCGCCGGCCGCCACGAAGCCGGAATCCGAGCCGCCCCCCGACGACGGCAAACCGGCCCGCAAACGCCGTTGACACCCCGCCCGCGGATTCGTACCATCGCTGGATTGCTGCGTTGCAGCACATGTCGCTCTGCGGCATAACTTTCGCGAATGGTGCGGCAACGATGCCGCTTTTCTGATCTTCGCGATCATCGATCGATAGCTGGGGGAGAGACTTTCATGAGCAAACGTGTAGCTGTCGTGACCGGCGGCATCGGCGGACTGGGCACCGCCATCTGCAAGCGACTCGCGGAGGACGGCCGCCAGGTCATCGCCGCCGACCTCGGCAGCCGGCAGGAGCGCCTCGCCGCATTTCGCGAGGAGACCCGTGAATACGATGGCAGCATCGTATTTGCGCCCGCGGACGTCGCGAGCTTCGATGATTGCGATGCGCTGGTGGGGCACGCCACCGAGAAGTACGGCAGCGTGGATATCGTGGTGAACGCCGCGGGCATCACCCGCGACACCTCGCTCAAGAAGATGAGCCCGTCGCAGTGGAGCGAGCTGATGCACGTCAATCTCGACGGCGTGTTCAACATGTGCCGCCACGCCGTCGATGGCATGACCGCGCGCGGCTTCGGCCGCATCGTCAACATCTCCTCGGTCAATGGCCAGACCGGCCAGTTCGGGCAGACCAACTACTCCGCCGCCAAGGCCGGCATGCACGGCTTCGCGATGGCGCTGGCCCGCGAAGTAGCGAAGAAGGGCGTGACCGTCAACAGCGTATCGCCCGGCTACTGCAAGACCGAGATGGTCATGAAGGTTCCGGAAGACATCCGCGCCCAGATCGTCGCGCAGATTCCGGTTGGGCGCCTCGGCGAGCCATCGGAAATCGCCCGCACCGTCGCGTTCCTGACGGCCGACGACGCGGGCTTCATCACCGGCGCCAATATCCCGGTCAACGGCGGCTACTTCATGTCGTTCTGATCCATCCCAAAAAAGCGGGAAACCGGCCACCGATTATTTTGACGGTACGCCGACTGTCGTCTTGCCAGCCGTGACGTCGCCGATGAACGGAACCGCTCCGCCGCCGGTGACCTGCGGCAACACGCCATTCCACTTGTCGACTGCCTTCAAGCGGATGATCTCCGGAGTCAGGGTGGTTTGCAGCAGCTTCTGCGCCTGCGCCTGGCCTTGGGCCTGCGCGACCTCCTGCTGGGCCTGGACCTTGGTCCGGGCGAGGTCGTATTCGGCCTGCTGGGCCCGCTGCTGGGCAACCTGCTTCTGCTCGATCGCCTTGGCGTAGTCGTCGCTGAAGTTGAAGTTCGTGATGTTGACGCCCTGAACCTGGACCTTGTATTGCGCCAGCGCGCCCACGATCTGCTGCTGGATCTGGTCACGCACGACATCACGCTTTTCCACCAGTTGTTCCGCGTCGTAGCGCGCCGCCACCGCCTTGACGGCGTTCGACACGATCGGCGCGATCACCTTGTCGGTCAACTGGGTCTCGTCGCCCAACCGCTCGTACACCCATTCGGCGTCGCCCGCCGTGATCGACCAGTTCACCGCCACCTTGGTGGTTACGTCCTGGAGATCGCGGCTGGCCGCGGTTTCGGACGTCTCCGACTTCTGGATCTGCACGTTCATCAGCTTGACCGTCTGCACGAACGGGATCTTCATGTGCAGTCCCGGCACCAGTACGCCGTGCTCAACCGCTCCGAAGGTCATCAATACCCCGCGTTCGCCGGGCCCGACCGTGACGAATGCAGACCACGCCAGCACCACGATCAAGGCTGCGATCGCGATTTCGAGCACCCGCGGCTTGCGCAGCCGCGGCACCGCTTCCAGCATCTTCATGATTTCCCCCACTACGATGATCGAACGCAGCGTACCCGAAGCGGCGACCCCGGCGCCAGCGCCGGCCCGGCCGTCCCGCAGGAATCCTGTTATACAGCCTCCAGCCGCGCCAGCAATTCATCCAACCGCAGATCGGCGTGCGCGCCGGGCGAGGTGCGCGCGGCGAGGCTCTGTTCCGGCGTACGATCCTGCCCTGCCCCTTGCGCAGCTTCCGCGGCGGCGCGATAGGCGTCGCGAAACGGCACGCCTTGCGCAGCCTGTTCGATCGCGACGTCAGTTGCGTACATGGCCGGTTCGATCGCCGCACGCATGGCGGATTCGTTCCATTGCATCCGTGCGAGCAGGTCGGGCACCAGTTCCAGCGCTGCAAGTCCGCGATGGACGCCATGGAAGATGCCGCCCTTGCCGAGCTGCAGATCGCGCTGATAGCCGGACGGCAGCGAAAGCAACTGTTCGACCTCGGTGCGCGCGGCAGCGACGCTGGCATAGCTGGCGCGCAACAGTTCGATGACGTCGGGATTGCGCTTGTTGGGCATGATCGACGAGCCGGTGGTGTATTCCGGTGGCAGCACGATGAAGCCGAACTCGGACGTGGTGAACAGCGACAGGTCCCAGGCCAGCCGGCGCACATCCAGCAACCCGCTGCCGATGGCTTCCAGTACCGACATCTCGAACTTGCCACGCGAAAGCTGCGCGTAAGTCGCCGCGACCTGCATGCGTGCGAAGCCGAGCGCGCGCGTGGTGTGGCCGCGGTCGAGCGGCAGGTTCACGCCAAAACCGGCCGCGCTGCCCAGCGGATTGGCGTCGATCCACTCGCGCGTCTGGCGCGCGCGCCATGCGTCATCGATGAACGCCTCCGCGAACCCCGCAAACCACATTGCGGTGGAGGACACCACCGCGCGTTGCAGGTGCGTGTAGCCCGGCATCGGCAGTGATTCGCGGGCTGCGCGGTCCAGGCAGGTTTGCGCAATCGTCTTGCAACGTGTTGCGAGCGTAACGAGTTTTTCCTTCAACCAAAGTCGAGTCGCCACCAGCACCTGATCGTTGCGGCTTCGCCCCGTATGTACCTTGCGCCCGGCGCCGCCGAGGCGCTCGGTCAGGCGCGCCTCGATCGCGGAATGCCCGTCCTCGAAACGTTCGTCCAGTACGAAGGCACCGCTGCGGAAATCGTCGGCCAATGTGTCGAGTTCGCGCTTCAGTGCATCGGCTTCCCCGGCGCTTAGCACGCCGATGTTCGCGAGCCCCTCGACATGCACCTTGCTGGCCGTGATGTCGTGCGGAAAAAACTCGCGATCCAGCAACACGTCGTCACCGGCAAGGAAGCGCATGATCCTCGCATCGATCTTGCTGCCGGATTTTCGCCACAACAGATCAGTCATTCGGAGTTCCTCTTCTCGGGTCATCTCCCCGGGGGCCGGGACGACGAGTCATGTCGGTATGCCGGTGAGTTCGTCCACGCCGATCGCCCGGTTGATGTTCTGCATCGCCTGCGTGGCCGCGCCTTTCAGCAAGTTGTCCAGCGTCGCGACGATCACTGCCCGCCTGTCGTCCGCCGACATCGCGAAACCACCGATCTCGACGTGGTGTCTCCCGACGACCCGGCTCACCCATGGTGGGTCGTCCACGATGCGCACGAGTTTCTCGTTCGCATAAGCGTCAGCGAAACGCCCAAGCACCTCGTTGCGTTTCATCGCACGCGACAGGTACAGGTTCGTCGTGACCGTGAGCCCGCGAAAATACGGCGCCACGTGTGGCATGAATTCCACCGGAATTCCCAATTGGAACGCGGCTTCCTTCTCGTGCCCATGCCCGGTCAACGCATAGGGCATCAGGTTGTCGCGCAGCTTTTCCGGATCGTTCCTGTCCGATGGTGCAGTGCCGGCACCGGAATACCCCGACACGCCGAAACACACGGGCGGCGCGGCCAGCACGTCCTTCAGAGGCGCGACCGCAAGTTCGATCGCGGTGGCATAGCAGCCGGGGTTGCTGATGTGCCTGATTTTTTCGGTGCCGCTGTCACGCCACTTGCCGCGGGTCAGCTCCGGCAACCCGTAGTACCACGCGCGGTCGAACCGGTAGTCCGCCGACAAATCGACGATCAGCGTATCCGGCTTCGACTGGTCGATGGCTTCCACGAATGGCGCGGCCTTGCCGTTGGGCAACGCGAGCACCACCACATCGGCACACTTGGCCGCGACGCCGACGGGAGCAAGGGTTTCGTAACGCAATTCGCCGCGATAGCCGTCGTTGTGATCGGTGACCCGCTGTCCACTCAGCTCGCGCGACGACACGAACGCGAGCTCCAGCGCCGGATGCGCCGAAACCAGACGGATCAGCTCCGTGCCGGTATGGCCGCGGGCTCCGACGATCCCGATCGATTTGATGACGACGTTGCTCATGATCGCCCCATGACACCGGCCGACACACGCTCACCATTCGTGAGCCCGGGGTCGACCGATTCCACCAACGTGGGCCGCCTCTGCGCACAATGTTCGACACAGCGCGCGATCGCCGTAAAGTCGCCGTGCAGCCCATACCAGAACACCTTCCAACGCTCCAGCTTGAAGCAGCCATCGGATTCCTGATGGTAAAACGCGTCGACCCGATTGCCGTTTCTCGAGCGCCAGAACAGACGCGGGTTTTCCGCGCGCATCACGTTCCATACCGCGCGGCCCAGGCCCTCGCCCTGCGCATCTTCCAGCACCGCGAATTTGTCGAGATAGCACACGCCATCCTGGCGCAGCAGGATCATCGCGGCGCGGTAGTTTTCGCTGACGTAAATCCGGTGCGGACAGGTTTGCTCGAAGTAGTCCGGAACCAGCTTGCGCGGGGCGAAGCTGGATTCGATCAAGGCGCGCAGGCGCTCGCGGTCCACGCCGCTCCACGAGTCGAACCTCAACACCCTTTCGCCGCGCCTCACGAGGGTCCCGGATCCCTTGTGGGTGAACAGTTCCTTTGCGAGTTCGGAGGGGCGCGTGATCGACACCGACGAACTCGATGGCAGATCAGCCAGAAGCTCGGAGACCTGCCGCAGCTTCAACCGCATACCTCCGTCGAGCCATGGCTGGCCCATCAGGTGTTCATACTCGCTCGAGAGATTGATCGAATCGATCACCCTGCCCGCCCCATCGAGCAATCCGCCGGTCCCGGTCAGGAACACGATCTTGTAGGGCTGCAGCGACCGCACCAGGGCGTTCGCCGCACAGTCCGCGTTGACGTTCAGGATCTGCCCATCCTCGGTCTCGCCGAGGCTCGCGATCACCGGGATCGAGCCCGCGCGCAGGCTGGCTTCGATGGGTGCAAGCTCGATCCGGTCCACCTTGCCGACCAGGCCGTAGCGCTCGCGATCGTGGTAACTGACCGCGAAAACGCCCGACACCACGGAGGTCGCGCGGGTGTCCATGGTGTGCAGCGCATCGACGAGCGCGAGGTTCTGCTGGTGGAACACGCGGCGGACGATGCCGAGCGCCTGCGGCGGCGTCACCCGCAAGCCGTCGAATGTGCGCTTCTCGATGCCGGCCTTGACCAGTTCCTCGTCGAGCTGCGGCCCGGCGCCATGCACGACGACGGGCGTCAAGCCAACCTGTTGCAGGAACGTCAAGGAGGACGCGAGGTCGGCCAGCTCGTCGCGCAATACCGCGCCACCCACCTTGACCACGGCGAAGCGCTTGACGTCGAGTTGCGAAAAGCGTTTCAGGTACTGCTGGATTTCCCTGGCGCTGCCCATCGCCGACAACAGGCGCACGATGGTCTGGCGCGTGCCCTGCCCGGCGTTCATGCCTCGGCTCCCGCGACGATGCGATGAACGGAATCCGCGTACCGTTGCAACTGCTCGAGCTCCACCCATTCATCGGCGCTGTGCGCCTGGGCGATGTCGCCGGGGCCGTACACGAAGGTCGTGTATCCGGCCTGCGAGAACAATGCCGCCTCGGTCCAGAAATCGACCGCGCCGCCGACCCGGATGTCCAGCGCCGTGGCGAGCGCGCGCGCGTCGCGGAGGCTCGCTTCCGCCCTGGTGGTGGCGGGCAGCGGCGGCCCGCGAAACAGCTCCCGGAACTCCGCCGGCGCGGGATCCACGAGGGTACGCAAGCGTTCGAGGAGTTCGTCCATGTCCATCGACGGCAACGGCCGCACGCCGATCCGCAGCTCCGCATCCGGGGCGATCACGTTGGCCTTGATGCCGCCCTCGACGCGCCCAAGATTGAAGCGCAGCCCCTGCAATCCGCCGAAACTTCGCTGCGCCTGCGCTTCGGCGAAATCCAGCGCGGCGTTGGCCCAACGGACCGCCTGGTGCAACGCGCTATCCGTCGGCTGCTGCTCTGCAGATGCGTGCCCGGCCCGTCCTTTGAATCGTGCCCGCACCGACTGGATCCCGCGATGCGCGAGCACGGCTTCGCAGCGGCTGGGCTCGGCAACGAGCACCGCTGCGAAGTCCGGGACTCGGGACTCGGGACTTGGGACTTGGCAAGAAGCCGCATCCAGAAACGCGCGAATGCAGCGAGGATCGGCGCCCTCTTCGTCGGTGGTGAACAGCAGCGCCATATCGCCACTCGATGCGTTGGCCGCCGCCAGCAACGCAGCCGCCGCGCCCTTGATGTCACAGGCCCCGAGTGCGACCGCGCGACCGCCGGTGACGCGCAATTCGAACGGGTCCGCCGTCCATTGCGGCGAATCGGGTACCGTGTCGAGATGCACGTTGAACAGCAGCCTGGGCTTGCCGCGCAGGGCGAACAGGCTGACCGCGCCGGCGCCGTGATCGGTCACCCGTGCCTCGAATCCCGGCAACTGAGCACACAGATAATCGAAGATCCCACCCGGGCCGATCGCGCGCGGCGGGTTGCGCGTGTCGAAGCCGACCAGCGCGCGCAGATGCCCGAGCGTCGCATCCAACAACGCCGAGTGCCGAGTCCCGAGTCCCGAATCCCGCTTCATTTGCGATTCACCTCAGCCCACAAGGTGCTGCTCATTCCGTACAACTTGATGAAGCCCTCCGCCTCGGCGACACCCCAGTCCGCAGCCTGCGCATAGGTCGCGCCCCTGGCGTTGAGGATGCGCTTCGACTCGAGCGCGACCGCCTGCACGCTGCCGCCCGACGTTTCGAGCGTCACTTCGCCGTCCACACAGCGTTGGCTCGACGACAGGAACGCTTCCAGGTCGGCCTTCAGCGGATCATGGAAAAAGCCTTCGTACACCAGCTCCACCCACTTGCGCGCGACGTCCGGCTTGCAACGGTTCTGCTGCTTGCTCAAGGTCGCTTCCTCCAGCGCGCGATGCGCGGTCAGCAACGCGACGAGCCCCGGCGCTTCATACACGATGCGTCCCTTGAGGCCGATCGTGGTATCGCCGGTATAAATTCCGCGACCGACGCCGTACTGCGCGAACGACTGGTTCAATTTCGCGAGCAACAGGTGCCCTGCGAGACGATCGCCGTCCAGCGACTTCGCTTCACCCCCGGAAAAGCCGATCGTCACCCGCAGCGGTTCCGACGGCCATTCCGGACGCGGCTTGCACCAGCCGCGCGCGCCGTCGCCCGGCGCCTGCCCACGATCGATCTCGCCACCGGACAAGGTCACGCCGAGCAGGTTCTCGTTGATGGTGTAGGCCTGCTGTTTTGCCCGCACCTCGAAACCGCGCCGCTCGAGGTATTCCTGTTCGTACGCGCGTACCGCGGTGTGCTCCTTCTGGATCTCGCGAATCGGCGCGACAATCTGATAATCGCCGAGCGCCTTCACGGTAAGGTCGAACCGTACCTGGTCGTTGCCCATGCCGGTGCAACCATGCGCAATCGCGCGGGCGCCGAGTTCCGCCGCGCGCTTGATCGCCGCCTCGACGATCAGGTAGCGGTCGGAGACCAGCAGTGGATATTGGCCTTGATAGCCTTCTCCCGCCCACACGAATGGCTTGACGAAGTGCTCCCACAACGCGGCGCCACCGTCCACCGTGACGTGCGACGCCACACCGAGTTCCTTCGCGCGATCCTCGATGTAGGCACGCTCGTCGGCCCCCACGCCACCGGTATCGGCAAACACGGTGTGCACGCGCCAGCCGCGCTCGATGAGATACGGCACGCAGAAGCTGGTATCGAGGCCACCGGAAAAGGCGAGAACGATGTCCTTGCTCATGATGTGGATGCCCTGCAGATCAGGTGTTTTCGATGACGATGCGCGGCTCGCAGCGCACCGGGAAATTGACGGATGCGGCAATGAAGCATGCGTGGTGCGCATCCGCGTGCGCAGCCGCGGCTTTCTCCGAATCGCTGGCCGCGGTAATCGTCACAACCGGTCGCAGCACCACGTCGGCGAAGTGGCCGCCGTTGCCTTCGGTCACCATCGTACCTTCGGCCGAATCCGTGTACGCCGTCACCACCACGCCCGCAAGCGTGGCCACGTGCAGGTAAGCCAGCATGTGGCAGGTGGAAAGCGCCGCCACCAGCATCTCCTCGGGGTTGTGTTTCGCCACATCGCCGCGAAACGCCGGGTCGGATGAACCGGCAATGTCGGGCTTGCCTTCGATGTGGATCACGTGCTCGCGACCGTAGTTGCGATAACCATCCGTGCCGGTGCCGTGATTGCCGGTCCATTTCATGCCAACGCGATAACGATGTTGATGACCGGTCATGCCGGCTTCTCCGATTGGTGTGCCACAAGCGCCGCCATCACCGCCTTCTGTACGTGCAAGCGATTTTCGGCTTCGTCGATCGCGATGCAGTACGGCGCGTCCATCACCGCGTCGGTGGCCTTGACGTTGCGGCGCAGCGGCAGGCAGTGGCTGAACACCGCGCGGTGGGTCAGCGCCATCTTGGCCTCGTCCACGATGAAATGCCTGTGCGCATCGCGGATCGGCTTTTCCTCCTCCCAACGGCCGAAATACGGCAGCGCGCCCCAGCTCTTGGCATACACGGCGTCGGCACCCCGATACGCATCCTCGATGTCGTGGGTCACACGCAGTGAACCGCCGCTTTCGCGCGCGTTGGTTTCGCCGAACGCCATGTAACGCTCGTCCAGAATGTAATCCGGCGTCGGACACAACAGTGTCACGTCCATGCCCATCTTCGTCGCAATCAACAGCGCGGAATTGGCGACCGCGGTGTTGAGCGGTTTGGGGTGGTATGTCCAGGTCAAAACGTATTTCTTGCCACGCAGATCGCCCAAGTGTTCTTC
>JBOHYO010000195.1:0-5099 GCA_050737935.1 Rhodanobacteraceae bacterium | reverse complement strand
TCCTCGTCCACGATCACGAGCCCGAGGTCCTTGAACTTCACGTCCGGCTGCAGCAGCTTGTGGGTGCCGACCACGATGTCCAGCTTGCCCTCGGCGAGTCGTTGCAGGGCCTCTGCGGCCTCCTTCTTTGCGCGGAACCGCGACAGCAGTTCCACCCGGACCGGGAAGTCGGCCAGGCGGTCGCGGAAATTGTCGAAGTGCTGCTGGGCGAGCAAGGTGGTCGGCACCAGTACCGCGACTTGCTTGCCGGCGCTCGCCGCCGCGACCGCGGCACGCAGCGCGACCTCGGTCTTGCCGAAGCCGACATCGCCGCACACCACGCGATCCATTGGTTGCGGGGCCGCGAGGTCGGCCAGCACCGCATCGATCGCGGCCTCCTGGTCAGGCGTTTCTTCGAACGGAAAACCTTCGGCGAAGCGCGCGACCAGCGCCCGGTCGAATTCGATCGCTTTGCCCTGCCGGGCCGCGCGTTGCGCGTGGATCGCCAGCAATTCGGCGGCCACGTCGCGCACCTTTTCGGCGGCCTTGCGCTTGGCGCGCTCCCAACTCTCCCCGCCCAGCGAGTGCAGCGGCGCGTGCTCGTCGTCGGCGCCCGAGTAGCGGCTGACCAGGGCGAGTTGCGCCACCGGCACGTACAGCTTGTCGCCGCGCGCGTATTCGATCGCGAGGAATTCGCCCGGCATGCCGCCGACATCCAGTGCGACGAGGCCGAGGTAGCGGCCCACGCCATGATCGACGTGCACGATCGGCGCGCCGATTTCGAGCTCGGTGAGGTCGCGCAGGATCGCCTCGGGATCGCGCTCCGCGCTGCGGCGGCGTTGCCGCTCGGCGCGCGCGCGGTCGCCGACCAGCTCGCGCTCGGTGAGTACGGTCAGCGCCGGTTGGGTCAGCGAAAACCCGCGATCCAGCGGCGCGCAAGTGATCGCGAGGCGAAGGGGAAGCGAGCCTTTCGCTCCCTCTCCCCCGATGGCTTCATCATTGGGGGAGAGGGCTGGGGTGAGGGGGAAGGCGCCTCCGCGGTCGGCAGCTTCCGCGGACTTGCTGTCTTGCCCCCTCACCAGCGCTTCCCGCTCGGCGCTTCGCGCCGCCTCTCCCCCTGCAAGAGCAGCAGGGGGAGAGGGCTCGAAAGCAGTGAACGACTGCCACGATTCGGTGATTTCCGGATTCAATTCGGCCGACGCGAGCTGATCGATCAGCGCCTCGCGGCGGCCGGCCGAATCGGCGGCGATCAGCACACTTTGTGAGGCATTTGCGTTCAGCCACTCGCGAAGGCGTGCGGCGACCCCCCCCGCAGCCGCGCTACCGCCGGCCAGTTCGGGCGCAGCCTGCGTGCCCGTATCCGCAGCGCGGGTGTCGTCGGCCCCGACGAGATCGATGCGCAGCGCCTGGTTCAAGCGCTCGCGCAGGGGCTGCGGCGCCAGGTACAGCTCCATCGGTGGAAGGATCGGGCGCTCGATGTCGTGGGCCCGTTGGTCGTAGCGGTCGGCGGTCTGCTGCCAGAAATGCTCGGCGGCGTCGAGCGCACCGCGCCCGACCACGAACAAGGCATCCTCGCCCAGGTAATCAAACAGGGTCTCGGTCGCGTCGAAGAACAGCGGCAGGTACTACTCGATGCCGCCCGGCGTCACGCCCTGCTTCATGTCCTGGTCCAGCGGACAGCGCCGCACGTCGATCGGGAAACGCTCGCGCAGTCGATCGCGGAACGCGCGCATCGCCTCGTCCGTGAGCGGGAATTCACGTGCAGGCAGCAGCTTCACCGCATCGACCTGGTGCAGCGAGCGCTGCGTTTCGGGGTCGAAGGCGCGAATGGATTCGACCGCGTCGTCAAACAGCTCGATGCGGTAAGGCTCGCTCGCACCCATCGGAAAGACGTCCAGCAGCGCGCCGCGCACGGCGAACTCGCCGTGCTCGCCCACCTGGGGAACATGGCGGTAGCCGCAGGCCTCCAGGCGCCGTTGTTCGCTGGCGAGATCGAGGCGCTCGCCGCGCGCCACCGCCAACCCCGTTCCGGCAATGTGGGTCCGCGGTGCCAGCCGTTGCATCAGTGTCGCCACGGGCACCACCAGCACGCCACTACGCGTCGCCGGCAGGCGATACAGGGTGTCGATGCGCTGCGACACCAGTTGCGGGTGCGGCGCGAACAGGTCGTAGGGCAGGGTTTCCCAGTCGGGGAAGTGCAGCACCTGCAGGTCGCCCGCGAAGAATTGGAGTTCATCCTCGATCAGGCGCGCACTGCGGCTGTCGGCGGTGACCGCGACGACCACGCCGTCGCGCCTGCGCGCCGCTTCGCACAGCAGCAACGCCAGCGACGACCCCGCGGGCTCCCGCCAGTCACGGCGTTGGCCGGCGGTGCGCGGAACGGGTGGGACGGGGATGGTCGATAAAGGCATCGGGAGATCCACACAAAGCACCACGCTGCCGGGACGCATGGCGCGCCAGCAGGGCATGTACGACGCACCATTTTACCAGCGGCCGCCTGCCCTCATGCAGCGAATCTCACGCACAACGTGGCGGGCTCGTCGGCGATCTGCGTGACGGTCGCGCCCAGGTCCCGGCAAAGCTCCAGCATGCGCGTGTTGTCCGCGCGGACGCTGCCGACCAGCGAAGCGAGCCCGCGCCGTCTGGCTTCCTCGAGCAGCCGAAGCATCAGGCGGCGTCCGATGCCGTTGCCGGAAACGGCCTTGCCGACGATCAGCCCGAATTCGGCTTCGCGTGCGCCGGCGCGGTCGGTGTGGAGATCCGCTACCGCGCGGATCTCGCCCGCGTCGTCGATCACGAACGCCGCCTCACGCACCGGATCGAAGCCGCTGACCTGAGCCATCACCGATGCGGGCAGTTCCCGCGATCGGTAGAAGAACCGGTACTCGACTTCCTGCGGCGTCAGCCGCTGGAATGCGCGGCGCAGGGCCTCGAGGTCGTCCGGTCGCAGCGGCCGCAGCACAAAACTTCGACCGTCGCCGAGCCGGATCTTTTCCGTCGATTGCAAACGTTCATCTGGCATCACGCTGCACCTTGCAGGGCGGACACCGTCCGCCGTACACCGCATCGGCTGGCAATGCCCGCCCTACAAAGCTGTGCGTGGTCACTATCGAAGCCACTGTTGCGAAAAGTCAGGGCATGGAAGCCCGTTCTGGTGTTCAGATCCCAAAACATTTCCGGTTGCAAGCGAGTCGGACGGAGCCGCGAGCACGGACGAAAATCAATGTATCCAGCCGCCGATTCCGACACCGATGCTGATGTTCGGGTGGCCCTGGCGCATTTCATCGGGAGTCCATCGGTGCATTCCTTCGCCTTGCACCAGCGCGAACGTGTAAGGGGCGCGCCCGACTTCCCCTTGGCGGGCTCCATCCAGCATGCCGCGCAGCGTCACCAGCGTGCCCGAAGGGAAATTCATGGGTTCCACGAAACCGGGAACGATCGCGATGAAACGTCCGATCGGAGCTTGGTTCAGGCGTGGCCGCTGCGAGGAATCGAGCGGGTAGGCGAGCATTTCGACTTCGCTGTGGTCGGCGAAATTGTGGACCGCGATGACCTCGCCGCCCCACACGACTTCCAGATTGCGGAAATTGGCGGGGGCAGTGGCCACTTGCTGCGGCGTGGCGACGACGCTGTGCGGGCCGGTCCTGTAGATCGGCGCTGGCGCGCAGGCCACAATTGCCGCGGGCAACACGAGGGCCAGCAAAAGCCGGGGCATTCGGTACCGGAACATTCGCATGACCAATCTCCAACACAGTAGTCTGCTTGAAAGGATAGCCAGAAACCGATGCCCCGGCGCGCCGGTCGGTGTCGCATTCATTTGCCGCACAGCCAGCGCACGCGCTGTGAAGCACGCGGCGATTGCGCCAGCACAGCGTGCAGCGCGGGCAGGAGATCGGCGAGCGCCTTGTCGATCTGCCATGGCGGGTTCGCGATCAACATGCCGCAGCCATTCAGCCGCAGCGGCGAATCGTCCGGCCATACCATCAGTTCCGCAACCAGCACCCGCTCGAATCCGCCTTTCGACAGGTGCCGATGGAATGGCGTGATCGTGCGGTGCGATTTGATCGGATACCACACCGCGTACACGCCGTCCGGCCAGCGGGCTTGCGCTTTCCCTAGCGCGGCTTCGATGGCGGTGAATTCTCCTTCCTGCGCCTCGAACGGGGGGTCGATCAACACCAGGCCGCGACGTTCCCGCGGTGGCACAAGCGCGTTCAATGCGGCGTAGCCGTCGCGCTTGTGGACGTGGGCACGCCGGTCGTCGCGGAACCGGTCGCGCAACGCGGCGGCCTCGTCATCCTGCGTCTCGCACAGTACCAGCCGGTCGCCCGCGCGCAGCGCCTGCGCCGCCAGTATCGGCGAGCCCGGATACACGCGCAGCCCGCCATCTGCATTGCAGGCACGGACCAATTCGAGGTATCGGCGCAAAGGGGCCGGAGGATTGGAAACGTCGGACAGCCGCCCGATGCCGTTCCGCCATTCGCCGGTCTTCAGGGCCTCGGCATCATCGAGTCGGTACGCGCCGCGGCCGGCATGCGTGTCGAAATAACACAGCGGCTTGTCCTTCGCGGTCAACGCATCCAGCAGCGCCAGCAGGATCGCGTGCTTGAAAACGTCCGCGAAATTGCCGGCATGGAAGGCGTGGCGGTAGTTCATGGATTCCGTGCGTCCCCAGCATAGGCATGCGGCGCAAGCTGCTTGAAACCTGCTCCAAGGTCGAGTGGCGCATGAATCACGCGGGCGTACGCGAGTGGTTCTGACCCATCGACGGAGGTAGCATGACGTGGTGGACACCCACGAGCAAAAGCACGTCGTCGAAGCGATCCGGAAATCCACGCTCACTTGCCCATTTTGCGGGCATCGCAGCGTGGAAACCATGCCGGAGAACGCGTGTGTGTTCTTTCACCCATGCGCCGGCTGCGGCAAGCTGCTGCGCCCGAAGCCCGGAGACTGTTGCGTGTTCTGCTCGTACGGCGACGTGCCGTGTCCGCCGGTGCAGCGGCAGCGCCCCTGCTGCGATCGTTGACGCCTCGACGAGTTTCAGTGCAAGTCGACCGTGATCAGGTTCGAAGTGACGTCGTGCCAGATCACCGGCTGCGCGCGATACAGCTTCGGCAATT
>JBOHYO010000194.1:0-6239 GCA_050737935.1 Rhodanobacteraceae bacterium | reverse complement strand
GGGCTGGGTTTCCAGATGAGTGGTGTCGGAGGCAGCGGACCAGCACAATATGTTCTGCGGCTCAATCCCGTCCGCTCGCGCGGATTGCAGCGGCAGTAATACCGCGTCGCCGTAGCCATAGCTGTGGCCGCCCAAACCCACCGAGTAGAAGTTGGGCTGCGGCGCCCAATGTCGAAGCACGCCGACGATGCGATAGTCGTGGTCATTGATCCGGATGGTTTTCCCCACGCTGTCCGCACCGCCGAACAGCTTGTCATTGAGGAAATCGGCGATCACGGCGACGCGTGCACGATTGTCGCCTTCCTGCTGAGTCCAGCCGCTACCATATTCGAACGGAACGTCGAACATGGCAAAAAAATCGGGAGTCGTCATGATTGCGTTGCTGAAAAACGGCCGCTCTCCCGGCTGCAGCGATGCGATTTTTGCTTCGCTCAGCGTCATCACCGCCTGCTGTTTCGCCTTGTGCGCATGCAGCAGGTTCATGGCATCCGTGTACGGGATCAAATTACCGTACGGCGGCTGCACGGCGTCAGGTATGTAGCCCTCCGGAGGAAGCGGGTCAACTTCCGCCGCGAATACCCGCGAACTCTTCTGCGGCAGCGGATCACCCGAAAGCAGTTTCAGCACCGCCAAGGTCGTGATTGATGCGCCGATGCCTAGCCCTAACGCCAGCACCATCAGCGTGGTGAGCACCTTATTGCGCTTGAAGCTGTGCAATGCGAGGGTGAGGTAATAGCCGAACATCACGCGCTCCTTGTGGCCACCACCGGCGGAACGTTGGACGCGCGCCGCGCCGGCGCCAACACCGCGACCTGCCCGAGCGCCAGGATCACGATTACGCCGACCGCTACGTACCACCCTGGCATGCGATCCATCTGGAACATCCGCAGCAGCATCAAGTTGATGCCGATCGCCAAGACGATGCCGACCACGCAGCCGCCGCCGGCGATCAGCAGGTTCTCCAACTGGAAGTAGCGCAGGATGTCGCCCTTCGTCGCGCCCAGCGCGCGGCGGATGCCGATTTGCTTGTGCCGCTGGCTGACCCAGAAGCTGGTGAGGCCGGTCATGCCGACGCCGGTAATGGCCAGCAGGATCACGCAGATCATCGTCAGCACCTGCACGAGGAACCGGTCGGCGGCGTAGCCCCAGGCGCGAATCTCGGCGAAGGTGTGGATGCCCTGCATGTCGTAGCGGCTGCCCTTCTCGATAATGCGCATCGGGTCGACCTTGAACAGCGCCGCACTGGCCTCGCGCATGGCTTCGCGCCTCCGTCCAGGCTTGGCGCGCACCGCGTACAGCGTCCAGCCGGAATCGATGCGCGCCGGGATCAGTACGGAATTCCAGGCGGTGCTCAGCGAATTGTCAGGAGCCGAGGTCAGCATCCGTGCCACGATCCCCAAGATCGTGCTCGGCTGTGAATTGCTGTTGAGGTAGATCGGTTTGCCGACCGCGTCGCCATGCGGAAACATTTTGTCTGCCAGCGCCCGCGTCACTATCACGGCCGGTGGCTTGGGACCGTTGGTAGCGGCCACATGCCGCACATCCGTCCTGCTGAAATCACGCCCGGCCACCAGGCGCAAACCCAGCGTCGGCAACATCTGCTGGTCGCCGTAGAACATCGTGGCTTGGGTCAGGCCATGCGGTTGTGACGGTTTTGTCGAAACGGCTTGATAGTCTGCATCGCGCAGCAGCGGCAGCGAGCTGACTGGGGTGGCATCCTGCACATCGGGCAAGCCGCGCAACGCTGCCAGATCGGTGAGCTGCATCGAGTCGCGTTTTTCGACCGCCGCCGGATCGGTGCCGACGGGTGCGCCAACAAACGACTGGCTGATCAAGAACAGGTTGTTTTCGATGAGACCGCTCGGACGGTGGATACGCTGGGCGAGCGGACCGACGATGGCAATCACGTTGCACACGATCGCCAAGGTCAGCGCGATCTGCAGGCCGATCAGGAACACGCCGGCCTTGTGTTTGCGGAGTGCGGCGAGGATGGGGGGAACGTTCATGTGAATGGGGGGAACGTTCATGTGAAAGGCCCCATAGCCACGGTTCGGCTCTGCTCGTCATCCCGGCGAAAGCCGGGATCCAGGTTGCTTTTCCGAACTGGATCGACGATCAAAATGGATTCCGGGTTCTGCCCGCGATGAAGCCACGGGCAGCCCCGGAATGACGATGTAGTTTCTTGACTCCGACTCATCGCCGCCCCTCAATTCGTCTTGACCTGCCACGCCGGCTGCACGTGTGCGGCGCGCCAGGTGGGATACAGCGCGGCCAGCAGCGTTGCTCCGATCGCCACCGCAATCGTGATCGCGAGCAAGTGCAGGTCGATCCGCGGCACCATCGCCGACCAGGTTTCGGGATACCGGTAGCCCAGGTACAACGTTCCGAGCCACGTCAGGAACACGCCGGCAACGCCTCCCGCCACCCCGATCAGTGCGCTCTCGACAAGGAACTGCGCGTAGATCGCGTGGCGGGGCGCGCCCAGCGCGCGGCGCACGCCGATCTCGCCCGAGCGACGCAGGAACCGGGCCAGCATCAGGCCTATGGTGTCGACCAGGCAGACGATCAACAGACCAACTCCAGCCAGCGGCAGGATGCGCAATGCCGAAGGCAGCGCCTGCAGGTAATCGAGCCACCCGGTCAAGTCGCGCAGGCGCACGTTGGGTGGCCAACTGAAGCGCTGGCGCGCGAATCCCTCGAGATAATTCTGGTAGCGCTGCGCCGCCGCTGGCGTATCCAACTCGGCCACATAGCTGATCCACACGCAGCTCGAACGCAGGTACGCAGCGAACCCGGGCTGCGCGGGAGACTTGAAGCACCCGGTGCTGCCGGTGGGCGACACTTGTGCCGCGATCGCCGTACCGAATGGCAGGAACAGCGCGGTCGGGCGGATCATGTACCCGCCATACGCCGGCACGTCGTAATAAGCGATTTGTCCATTCCAGTCCCCCAGTACGCCGACCACGCGATAGTTGCGTCCATCGATTTCCAGCATCTTTCCGACGCTGTCGCGGCCGCCGAATATCTTGTCGTTCAATTCGCCGCTGATCACCGCAACCTGCGCGCGCGCCGCATCCTCGGCGTCGCTCCAGCCTTGGCCATACTTGAACGGCACATCGAGCATCGGGAAGAACTCGCCGGTGACGGCGAAACCCGATGCGTTGAAGGGATGCTGCCCCGGCTCGGCGGGAACCACGGTTGGGGTGATCCAGTACACCGCGGACTGGTATTTCGCGCGGTGGTCGCGCAACAGCGCCTGCGCGGTTCCGTAATCCAGCAGGGTCGGCGGCTCGTTGCTGCCGGATTTCGCATGGGCCTCGGGACCCCACATGTCGATGGTCGGAACGTAAAGGCGCGCCGACTTCGCGGGGATCGGATCACCCGCGAGGCTGTGCACCAGGGTCCACGTCGTCATCGCCAGCGCGACGCCGACGCCGATGCTGAGCACCATCAGCGCGGTGAGGCCGGGCGAGCGCCTCAGGCTTCGAAGTGCAAGATCAAGGTAATACCCGAACATACCGTGCCCCTCGATAGCCGCTACAGGAAAGCCGCTACCGGCGCGCGCCAACAGCTCCCCGTCGGCAACGCAGTTGCATGCGCCATGCCACGCGTCGACTCGCGAAAACGGGTCCGCCGATCAATGACCTGCGGGCGGACGGAGTCCGCTTACGGTGTCCGCGGACAGTTCGCGGACACCCGCGGATGCAAACGAAAACCCCGCCGTTCGGGCGGGGTTCTCGGTGCTGCGGTTGGACACGAGGCGGGTCAGAATTTGTACTGCATCGAAATTCCGAACAGGTCACCCGAGTTGCTGAAGCTGCCGACAAGATGATCGCCGGTCGCGCTGACGTCGTTGACGCTGCTGTCGCTGACGAACAGGTGGGTGTAGCCGATGTTGAGGTCCACCTGCGCGCTCGGCGAATACGTGGCCCCGAGCGAGATCCACTTGCGCGAAGCGTCCGGAATGCGCGGATCGCGCGAGGAGTCCCGCGTCGGGGTCTGGTCGTAGGCGACGCCCGCCCGCCACGTCCACTGGTCGCTGACCTTGTAGTCCATGCCGAGCGAGCCGAACAAGGTGTTCTTCCAGCCGTAGTACTGGTCGATGTCGGGTTGCGCGGGATTGGCGAAATCGATCGCCAGGCGGCTGAAGGAACTCCAGCCGGTCCAACTCAATTCGGCGCCCCACGAGATCGGCCCCATGGTCGTGTGCCAGTAACTCAGCGAAGCGCTGGCCGGTGTCGCGAGCGAACCGCTTGCGGCGCTGTTCTGGAACAGCGGCGGCACGCCTGGTTGGGAAAGCACATACTGCACGCTCGCTGGCACCGTAAAGTACGCTGTTCCGTCGATGTCGTGATTGATCTTGGCGTGGTAGCTCAGCGCAACGGTGTCCTGCGAGGTCGGCTTCCATTGGGCGCCGACCGCCCAGCCCCACTTCCAGTTGTCGCCTCGCATGCGCACCGCGCCGTCCGCCGATTGCGGCAGGAAGGTCGGCGCGAGACCGAACCCGCCGGGCGGCGGCCCTGCGAGAACCGCGCCGAGGTTGACCGCGTTGCCGAGGTCGATCGTGGTCTTTTGCGCGATCACCGAAAAGCCCAGCGAGAACTCGGGGTTGATGGCCCACGCCACCGAACCGGTGAAGTCCATCGACTTGACGCTGGTTTTCAGCGCCTGGTAGCGCCCCATCCAGCCGGCGTCGTATTCGGTGGCGAGGCCGAATGGCGCGTTGACGCCGAAACCCACGCGCCAATTCTGCCCTATCGGTGCGATGAAGCTGATCGCCGGTATGCCATGCACGCCACCGCCGTTGCCGCCATCGCCGCCCGACAGCGGCTGCCCGATCGCATCGGTGCCACTGCCGTGGAACTGGGTGCTGACGTTGATCGCGGTGGCGTCGATCTGTACCGCGTAGGTATCGAAATCGACCATCGCCGCGGGATTGTTCATCACCACGGAGGCATCGTTGCCCGCCGCCTCGCGCCCGGCATATGCCCGCCCCATCGCCTTGACGGTGTTCTCGCTGATCTGGAACCCGGAGGCTGACGCGACCGGGCTGACCAGGGCGCCGGACACCGCGACGGCCAGGGCGGCGAGCGCGAGCCCGGCCAGCCCTGAAGCGGAAATCGGTTTGTTGCTCATCGGTGGATCTCCAATCAAAAAGTGGTTGAACTTGCCGCCACGGACGGGCAATGGATCCTTGCGGAATGCTCCGTCTCATTCATACGTTTGTATGAACTTTTCGTTATCGCGACTATCGCACCTTGGCAGCGTCCGCGCAAGGAGGCCGCGACGGCCGCGCAGTGCCGTCGCAAACGGAGAGGCGGTTGCGAGAAGTCAGGCCAGGGATTTCTGATCTCCACAACTCGATCCGCCGCGTACCGATTCCTCCGGCGCGCAGCGGTCATGGACAATTGCACCGGAATATTGAAAAGTCCGGCCCGCCCTGACGTTGATGACGGCGCGGTTCTTCACGCATCGGTTCCTCCGCGACACGACAGCAGGACGAGCGCACGTCATTGGTTGTAGCTCGTACATTCACATTCCCTATACTGGGCCGTTCTGCCGCACGGGCCCGTTCATGCCTATCGCAAAATCCCGCCGCCGGCCGCCACTTTCGCGGTCGCTGCCCTGGTTCCTGCCCTCGGTGATCGTGGTGTTGCTCGCGATCTGGATTCCGCCCGTCTGGGAACGCTATTCGCTGGTGCTGCTGCTCATAGGCGCGTCGCTTTCGATGGCAGCCGCCTGTCACGCGATCGGATTCGGCTGCGAAGCGACCTTCGCCCGCACCGCACTGCGGCGTGGTCCGGCGCACCTGATCGCGCTCGCGATCCATACGGCGATCGTTTTCGTGCTGGTCGCCTGGCCGCTGCTGGTGCTCTCGCGCACGCCCTCGCTCGCGGCGACCCTCGGACTGTGCGTGGCGCTGGTGATCGGCCTGATCGCACTATGGCGCTTCTGGCCGGTGTTCGGCCTGGTCTTCGAATGGGACGATGCATTCCCCGCCGCCGCCGAAAACTCGTGGATCACCACAGCCCTGGCGCGCAGCGCGAGGTTCGCGCAACACCTCACGCGCCGCCGCGAGCTGTTCCTGACGCACTTCCTGCCGGCCTCGCTCGCGCAACTCGCGATCGAGTTCGGCGCCATCACGCTGGCGGGCCTGGGTGCGGATCTGCCGGACGAAATCCGCACCGCGGCATTGTTCCTGTTCGCGGTGGTGGTCCTGCCGGTGTGTTCGCTGATCG
>JBOHYO010000193.1:0-3132 GCA_050737935.1 Rhodanobacteraceae bacterium | reverse complement strand
CTGGATCTCGCACAGAACCGCTACCTGCCGCTCGGCTCCAAGGGCGATCCAAATCGCCAGTGGGGCATCCCCGTGTGCGTGCGCTTCCCGGGCGGCGTGCAGTGCCGGATGCTCGACGACAAGACCGTCGACATGAAGGTCAACGGTGGGCAGTGCCCGGCCTGGTACATGCCGAATGCCGATGGCGTCGGTTACTACCGTTTCGAGATGGCGAAGCCGGATCGCGCGGCGCTGGTCGGGGTGATCGCGCAACGCAACGACGGCGAGCAACTGGCGTATGCGGATTCGTTGGGCGCGGGATTCCAGCGTGGCGACCTCGATGCACGCGAGGTGCTGGCAGCAATGCGGGAACTCACGCCGTCGAAGGTGCGCCAGATCGCGCTTGCCCCGCTCGACTCGGTCGAATGGATCCATGACCACGAGGCGCAAACCGATGCGCAGAAGGCAGTCGTCCGCGACGCGGTCGCCAAGGCCTACCTGCCGCGTCTCCAGGCGCTCGGTTACCACCGCCGCGACGGCGAACCGGCCGACGACGTGTTCATGCGCACTTCGCTTGCGAGCACACTGGGCCTGGAGTTCAAGGTTCCCGCGGTGCGGGCCGAGTTGCTCAAGCAAGGGGAGGCCGCGTTGAAGATCGGCAGCGATGGCCTGCCGGACCTCATGGCCGCGGATCCCGACCTGTTGCGCAGCGCGCTTTCCGTGGCGGTCGAGGAAAACGGCAAGCCCGCGGTCGACAAGTTGATCGCGGCGATCCCGAAGACCACCGATCCGGTCAGGCGCAATGCAATGCTCGGTGCGCTCGGCCACGCGCGCGGCGCCGAGGCGGATGCTGCGCGCGACTTTGCGCTGAGCAAGGGCGTGAAAGTCGGCGAGATGGGCATGATCCTGCGCGGTGGCCGCGATACCGTTGCGCAGCGCACGGACCTGTGGAACTGGTTCACCGGGCATTACCAGCAGATCGTCGATCGCACCGGCGTGTTCTCGGGCGGGTACCTGCCGAGGCTGGCCGCAGGCGGCGGGTGCTCGCAGGCCGAGGCGCAGCGTGTCGAGGCGTTCTTCAAACCGAAGCTCGGGCAGGTGCCGGGGCTGAAGCGCGGGCTTGCGCAGACCCACGAATCGATCGTGCTGTGCAGCGCACTGAAGGCCCATCAGAACCCGGCATCGCTGACGCGCTGACATGGTGTTGCTCTTCCCTGCTCTTGGCAGGGAAGAGCGCATGCGGGCTTGGCGAGGGTAGGAGCGGGCCATGCCCGCGACCTGCTCGTTCTCCTCGCGACCATTCATCGCGCGCATGGCGCGCTCCTACATGCGTTCGGGTTTGCATGTAGGAGCGGGCCATGCCCGCGACCGGGACTGTTCTCCTCGCGACATTTCGTCGCGCGCATGGCGCGCCTGCAAGCACTCGGGTTTGCGCGTGGGAGCATCCCATGCCCGCGATGGCTCCCTGCGCGGATCTGCCAAACTTCCGGCATGTCCACGATTCGAAGCGCACTCCTGAGCGGCGCGCGCCGATTGCCCGGCGAGGATGCATGTCGCGGTGAGGCGGAAATCCTGCTCGCGTACGTGCTCGGGAAAACGCGCGCGTGGTTGATCGCGCATGCGAACGACGCGGTCGATCCATTATGCGAGGCTGCATTTCGCGATCTCGCCGTGCGCCGCGCGCGCGGCGAACCGGTCGCGTATCTCACCGGCACGCGCGGATTCCACGCCCTGGAATTGCACGTCACCCCGGACGTCCTGATCCCGCGACCGGAAACGGAATTGCTTGTCGAACTCGCGCTGGCGCGCATTCCGCTGCGTAGCCCGGATGAAGTGCGACGGAATCCCGGGCAGGGTGCGAAAGCGCTCCCGGATTCTGCTGCGCTGCATCCGGGCTACAGAATCGCCGATCTGGGTACGGGGTCTGGCGCCATCGCGCTGGCGATCGCGAAAGCGCGTCCCTTGGCGCGCGTCGTCGCCACCGATGCGAGCGCCCCGGCGTTGCAGGTTGCGCGCGGCAATGCGGAGCGGCTGGGTTTGCGCAACGTCGGATTCGGGCAGGGCGACTGGTGCGCACCATTGGGCGATGCGCGCTTCGACCTGATCGTTTCCAATCCCCCGTACATCGCCGAGGGCGACCCGCACCTTCGCGAAGGTGATTTGCGTTTCGAACCCCCCGGTGCGCTGGCAGCCGGCGCCGACGGACTCGATGCGATCCGGATCATCGTCCGCGACGCACACACACATTTGCGCGCCGGCGGATGGTTGTTGTTCGAACACGGATTCGAGCAGGGGCCGGCTGCCCGTGAATTGCTCGCTGCGCACGCTTACGCGGAAGTCTTCACCGAACGCGACCTCGAAAGTCGCGAGCGCATCAGCGGCGGTCGCTTGGCGTGATGCACCATGCCGGAACGGCATAGGCCGCCATTCGGCTGCCGTGGTCGGAATTCGAGGACGCCAAGTTTGCCGAACAACCCGCCGAGGGCGACGGTCGCTGTGCAATCGGGTTGGGCTTTCTCCCCGGCATCCCGGCCCGTGCCTCTCACGGGCCGGGTTCCAACGAGCCCCGCTACAGCTCGGTTCCGGTGGCGATGGTGATGCCGAGGATCTGTCGGGTGCGGGGATCGACCTGCACATCGAGGGGATAGGGAACGAACATCGCGTGGTTCTGTGTTGCGTTCCACCTCGGCGGCGTCTTCACGTTGCGCAGCAGTTCGTCGAGCGGCTGGCCAATCGCAATGCCGCCGACGGAATACGGGACGGCTTCCCCGGAGTTGCCGCTGACATGGATGGATACGACTTTCCCGTCCTGGAGCACGGCCTGGATCTCGCCCGCGACGTCCTTGTGGATATAAATGATCGTCTTGAAGCCCTTCTGGTAGCGGGACCCCACATGGCGCGGGAAGGCGTAGATGGCGCCGTGCAAGCCGGCGTCGCTGGTGACCAGTTGGTCGGGTGGACCCAGGGCGGCGACCAGGTCGGCGGCGGACATGCCGAGGTGGATGGGCCCCAGCGCGCGGCACTCGGATGGAAGCGGGAGCACCGGGGCTTGGGATCCCGCGGCAAGCTCGGCGGAACAACCCGCGACCGCGGGACGCGGGACAGCGAACAGGCACAGCACTGCAGCGGAGACGGCAAGGGCGAGTTTCATAC
>JBOHYO010000192.1:0-4860 GCA_050737935.1 Rhodanobacteraceae bacterium | reverse complement strand
GTTCGCGCGTGTACAGGCCGCCTTGTACGAGGAATCCGGGGATCACCCGGTGGAACACGGTGCCCGCGTAGAAACCGTCCTTCACGTATTGCAGGAAATTCGCGACCGTCTTCGGCGCCTTGTCCGGAAACAGCTCGATCACGATGTCGCCCATCGAGGTCTTGAGTGCAACCTGCGGGTGCGCGGGCGCCTCGGGCGCCGCGGTCGAGGCCGCGGAGGCCGGTGGCGCAGCGTGGGCGAGCGCCGGCAGCACGAGCGCGAAGGCGACGGGCAGCCACCAGCGGAACGAATGTCGGCGATCTTTCATGGGCAGGGCGCGGTCCGGTGTCGTCCGCATTCTACGTGAGCCGCACGGCGCCCACAGATTGCGGCCATTCAACGCTGGCGGCATTCGATGCCGGCGCAGGCACCGAAACGCAAGCCCGTCCGCAATCCGCCGCCCTGCAACTGGTTGTCGTAGTTGTCGCCCCGGTCGAGATGGCGGCGCCGGATTTCCAGCACGATCGGGGTGATCTGGGCGATCCGGGCGTCGATCTGCGCGCGGGTGTAGTAGTCGAGATCCTTGCGGTCGAGCAGGCGGTGCAATTGGTCGAGCGCATCGGCGGCGCGACCGGACAGGTAAGTGGCATCGGCGTAGGCGATCCCGGCGTGGACGTCGTCGCCCGCGACGTGGCAGGCATGGCCGTAGGTCTCGTACAGCGCCGGCTCGGAATCGTCGTCGAGCAGCGGCTTCAGCAGGCCCTGCGCGACTTTCGCCCCGGTCTTGCTGCCGTCGCTGAGCAGTGCGCGGCTGTAATCGAGCACGATCGCCGAAACGTTCGGCCACATCGCGTTCAACGAGGCGTAGCGTTGCAGCGCCTCGTTGCGCCGGCCGGCCCGGCGCTCGGCATCGGCCAGTCCGAGCGCCAGGGTGAGGTCGCGCGGCCGCGCTTCAACCAGCGATTCCATCACCTGCACGGCTTTGTCGGCATCGCCCAGTTGCACCAGTGCCAGGGCGTAGCCATAGCGGTTGGCGGTGTTCGCCGCGAACTTCCTGCTGCCGGCCATGCTGCGCCTGTAGTAATCCAGCGTGTCGCGCGGGTTGACGGCCGACAGCACCCGTATACGCTCGCGCATCAGTTGGTACTGGAGTTCGCTCGGGCCTTGCGCCGGGTCGCCGAGCAGCGCGGCGGTGCTCTTCACGAACGGCAGCGGCAGCAGCCCGCGTCCCGGCGGGTCGCCGGCGACTTCGGCCTTGCGGGACTTCATCTGCCGGTCCAGTACCCGCGCGCGGGCGCGCGCATCGGCGATGCGCACGCTGCTGACCGGGTGGTCCTGCAGGAAATCCGGGGCATTGCCGGCCGCCATGCCGCCGTTGCCGCCTGGCCGTGTCAGGGCCTGCATGTGTGCGAACACATTGGCCATCGCCTCCGGGTCAAAGCCGGCCTTGGCGAGCGTCTCGATGCCCACGTGGTCGGCCTCCTCCTCGTCCTTGCGGGTGAATTCGATCTGGTGCTGGGCCATCATCCCCAAGCCCGCGGCGATGACGCCCTGGACCGGGTCGACGCCGCCGTCATAGGGCGTGTTGTTTCCATAGCCGTAGCCATACGGCGCGGTCGTCGCCCCACGGCGGGAGTCATCCATGCGCGATGCGGCGACAGCCGCCGCGAGGGTGCCGAGCACGTACAGCGGCAGCGACTTCTTCTGGTCCTCCACCGCGCGTTGCAGGTGCTGCTGGCTGATGTGCGCGAGTTCGTGTGCCATCACCGCCGCCAATTCGTCCTGCGACTGGGTGGCGGTGACCATCCCCGAAAAGATGAAGACGTAGCCGCCGAAGGTTGCGAACGAGTTGATCTGGGGGACGTTGATCAGGGTGAAGGTGTAGTGCTGGCCCGGATCGGAGCTCACCGAGGCCAGCCGGTAGCCGAGGGTCTGCAGGTACTGGTCCACTTGCGGATCGTCCAGCACAAGATGCGCCGCCCGCAATTCGCCCAGGAACTCGGCGCCATACTGCTCGGCTTCCTGGGGCGAGATTACCGAGTCGGCGGAACTGCCCAGGCTCGGCAGGCGCACGTCGGCCTGCTGGGCGGCGGCCGGCAGCGCAAGCGCCAGCGTGGCGGCGAGGGTCGGCAGAATGTGCGGGCGAAGGAACGGTGGCATGGCGCGGGTACGGGGCGTCCAACTTGGACATGAGGCGCGGCGGTTGGTTCGCCGCGGACACGGCCAAGATAGAGCGACCGCGAACGCGAAGCCAGTCGCAGCGAGGTCCGGATGTGGCGCGTTAAAATGCGCGGGAGCAATCTGCGTCTTTCCCCGCCATGGCCGACATCGAAATCTATTCCACCGCGATCTGCCCGTACTGCAATGCCGCCAAGAACCTGCTGAAATCCAAGGGACTGGAGTGGCGGGAGCTGCGGATCGACATGGATCCCGAGGCGCGCAAGGCGATGGCGGAACGCACCCATGGCGCGCGCACGGTCCCGCAGATCTTCGTCAACGGCACCCTGGTCGGCGGGTTCGAGCAGTTGGCCGCGGCCGAGCGGAGCGGCAAGCTGAACGAGCTGCTCGGGAACCCGAAGTTACCGGAGGGTGGTGCCCCAGCCTGAAAATGCCGTTCGCCCCCGGATCAGGTCCTGGGCAGGCTCTGGGCGTAGATGCGAGGCGTTGGAGTCGAAGGGCAAGGTTTGGCGCTTCGACTCCGCGCCCTTCGGTCGCTACGCCCAGCACGAACGAATCTACGGCATTTTGCAACCTTGCCTTGCGTGCAGTCTGCCGGAGCCGTAACGGGTCCCGGATCGCTGGATACCCGATAATTCCGCTTTTGTCTGTTCGCTCCGTCGCGTCCAATGCGTCTGACGAAGCGGCTGTTGTGAAAAGTCAGGCCAAGGATGACCGTTCTGGACTCTCATGGCCTGTGTCGTTCGCACTTGTCAGAAGATCCGGCGAAGCAGTGATCAGGGATGATCGCAAAAATAAAGGAATTTGTGCGTGAGCAAGACCATTGCGGTAATCCGAGGCGACGGCATCGGCCCGGAAATCATGGATGCCACCCTTCGGGTGCTGGATGCGCTGGATTGCGGCCTCGATTACGAGTTCGCCGACGCCGGCATGGTTTCGCTGGAGAAGCACGGGGAACTATTGCCGCAGGCGACGCTGGACGCCATCGCGAAGCACCGCGTCGCACTGAAAGGCCCGCTGACGACCCCGATCGGCGGCGGCTACAGCTCCCTGAACGTGGCGCTGCGCCGGCACTTCGACTTGTACGCCAACGTGCGTCCGGCGATCAGCTTCCCCGGGACCAAAGCGCGTTACGAGAACATCGACATCATCACGGTGCGCGAGAACACCGAAGGCGCATACCTCTCCGAAGGCCAGACCTTGTCCGAGGATGGCGAGGTCGCCCAGTCGCTGGTCCGCAATACCCGCACGGGCGCCAGTCGCATCGTGCGCCACGCCTTCGAGCTTGCCGTGCGCAAGGGTCGCAAGAAAGTCACCGCGGTGCACAAGGCCAACATCATCAAAACCGCATCCGGCCTGTTCCTCGACGTCGCGCGCGAGATCGCCAAGGAGTACCCGCAGATCGCGTTCAACGAGATGATCGTCGACAACACCTGCATGCAGTTGGTGATGAACCCGTGGCAGTTCGACGTGATCGTCACCACCAACCTGTTCGGCGACATCATCTCGGACCTGTGCGCCGGGCTGGTCGGGGGGCTGGGCCTCGCGCCGGGTGCCAACATCGGCAAGGACGCCGCGATCTTCGAGGCCGTGCATGGTTCAGCCCCCGACATCGCCGGCAAGAACGTGGCTGATCCCTGCGCATTGCTGCTGGCCGCGGCCGAGATGCTTGATCACCTCGACATGACCGCGAAGGCCACGCGCATCCGGACTGCCATCCGCGCGACGCTGGAAGCTCACGATCGCGTCACCCCGGATCTCGGCGGCAGCGGCACCACGGCGTCGTTTGCCGAAGCGTTGGTCGGGCGCGTGTCGTAGGGCGGAATCGGCGCAGCCGCTTCCGCCGTACAACAAAAACCTCGACTCCGGCGGAAACCGCTACGCGGGTTCCGCCCTACGTTGCAGATGGTGTGGCATCGGCGAAACCCATCCCCCACCCGGCCTCCCTCTTGAAGGGGGAGGAGAAAAGCAGTGTCACCTGCGTTGCGACGCCTTTCTCCCTCCCCTTCAAGGGGAGGGTTGGGGTGGGGATGGTGTGAAAGACGACGATGCTGTCGAAGCGGGCGGCTGCGAGGTGGTGTCGTACTTCTTCATCAGCGCCGTGAAGCGCGGGTTGTCGCGCAGCGGAATGTAAGTGGGATTGATGGCGAAGTCGTTGCAGGAGAAAGGGACTGGGGCACACGAGCGATCCAACAGGTCCAGCGCAACGTCTTTTTTGTCCAGTACGAGATAAACCATGAAAAGGTTGTAAAGGGAATCCGGGTCGAGGTCGGACCGATTGCGCAGCGCGTCGGCGGCGGCCAATGCTTGCGCTTGCAGTTTCGGGTCAAGCACGGATTGATAGGCCAATTTGCCCGCGGCGACGAGTTGCTTCGCCAGTGGCGTGTCGGGGTGCACGAGATCGAACGCCTTGACGGCATCCTGATCGCGATGCAGGAGCGCGTGTTCATGGCGAGCCCGAACGCTGAACCGGCGCTGTGCGGCGCCAGCCGTGACTGGGCTTGCATGGCCGGCAGCGCTTGCGCGTATTCGCCTGAATTCAAGTACCAGGTTGCCAGGTTGTTCTGTGCGGTCGCGTTGTCAGGGTCCAGTTGCACCGCCTCCAGGGTTTTCGCCAGCGCTTGTTTGCAGCACCAGCGCGTAATCCAGATGTGCGGTGGCATTGCTGGGGTCGAGTTCGATCGCGTGCTGGTAACCCGCCCT
>JBOHYO010000191.1:0-2958 GCA_050737935.1 Rhodanobacteraceae bacterium | reverse complement strand
GGTCACACTCACAAGCGTACTCGCCTTTTCTGATGGATGCCAGCGGACGGCCTGGCACACTATAGGCACAAAAAAGCCCGCTGCTATGCGGGCTTCAAGGGTTTTCTGGGATAGTATGGGATGCCATGAAACTCAGAATTGGCGGAGCGGACGGGACTCGAACCCGCGACCTCCGGCGTGACAGGCCAGCATTCTAACCAGCTGAACTACCGCTCCGCGTTGTCCTGAACTTGCCTCAACCATCCGTGGTGCACTGCCGTTCGCGATCCATGGCTCACCGGTTCCGCTTCGCGCGGATGTCCACCGGACATTCGCAAACGCTTGCGGTACCACCAGTTGAACTACCCCTCCGCATTGTTCTGATTTTGCAGCTACCGTCCGTGGTGAATGTGCGTTCGGTGCAACAGTCCACCGGGCCGCACATTTTACTTGCATCACCACATGCCATAGCAACCGCATGGCGTCCCCACGGGGATTCGAACCCCGGTCGCCACCGTGAAAGGGTGGTGTCCTAGGCCTCTAGACGATGGGGACAGCGTGGGGATTTGGTGGAGCCAGCCGGGATCGAACCGGCGACCTCTACAATGCCATTGTAGCGCTCTCCCAGCTGAGCTATGGCCCCACGCTGAGAACGCGCAAGAATAGGTGCGGGCGATTTCAGCGTCAAGTATCTTGATGCGAAAACATGCGCCGAAACGACGGGAGGACACTTGCAGGAAATCGATTTCATCCGGGACCTTGCCTGCGTGATGCTGGCCGCGGGCGTGGTGGTCGTGGTGTTCCCGCGGCTGCGGATGCCGGTGCTGCTCGGCTACATCTTCGCAGGCGTCCTGATCGGTCCGCACATGCCGTGGCGGTTCCTCACCGACCAACGCACGATGCAGTCGATCGCGAACCTCGGCGTGGTGTTGCTGATGTTCACGCTGGGACTCGACTTCAGCCTGCGCAAGCTGCGCGCGCTCGGCGCTGGCGTGATGCTCGCAGCGCTGGCGGAAGTGGCGGTGATGTTGTGGCTCGGCATCGAGATCGGCCGTCTTGCCGGATTGAACGGCCGCGAGGCGCTGTTCCTCGGTGGCGTGATCTGTTTTTCCTCGACGATGATCGCGCTGCGCACGGTCGCCGACCGCGGCTGGCGAGGGCAGGGTTTCGTTGCCGGCATGGTCGGCATGCTGGTCTCGGAAGAGGTACTGACCGTGGTGCTGCTCACGGTCATCAGCGCGATCGCCGCCGGCAGCGCCGATACAGCGGACATCGCCTTCACGGTTTTGTGGCGGATGCTGTTGTTCGTGTCGGTCGCACTGGTACTCGGATTGCTGCTGTTGCCGCGGCTCCTCGACTGGCTGGCGAGGCGCGGCCGCGACGAACCGTTGCTGGTGACGTCGCTCGGCATCTGTTTCGGCGCCTGCCTGCTGGCGGAGTGGGAAGGTTTCAGCGTGGCGCTGGGGGCGTACCTCGCCGGCGTGGTGGTTGCCGAGGCACGCTGCTCGGAGCGCATCGTGCGGCTGGTCCGGCCGGTCCGCGACATGTTCGCGGCGATCTTCTTCGTGGCGATCGGCCTGCTGCTGGATCCGACGCAATTGCTGCCGTGGCTGTGGCCGGCGCTCGGCCTGGCGCTGGCGGTGATTGTTGGCAAGACCGTGGCGTGCAGCGTCGGTGCGTTCGTGTGCGCGGGCCGCGGCGTTCGCGACTCGCTGCGCACCGGCCTCACCATGGCGCAGATCGGCGAGTTCTCGTTCGTGATCGCTTCGCTCGGGATCGCCGCCGGCGCGGTCGGCAAGTTCCTTTACCCGGTGACGGTGACCGCGGCGGTCGTGTGCATGCTGGTGTCGCCACTGCTGCTGCGCGCCGAGCCGCTGTTGATCGGTGGCTTGCGGCGACTGACGCCGGCGCCGCTGCGCTCGCTGGCGCTCGGCTATCACGAGTGGATGGGCGGTACAGCCGCGGCCGAGCGCGACCTGATGCTCGCCAGGATGTTGCGTCGACTGCTGTGGCACATCGCGGTGAACCTGATCCTGGTGTGCGCGGTTTTCGCGATCGGCGCATTCGCGAGCGCGATGGTGCCGCGCTGGTGGCCGCAGTTGCCGCTCTCGCCGGTGGCGCGGCGTTCCCTGATCTGGGCGGGGGCGCTGTTCGTGTCGCTGCCGATGCTGATCGCGGTTTATCGCAAGGCCGATGCGCTGGGGATGCTGCTGGCCGAGATCGGGATCAGCGAGCAGGTCCACGGCGTGCGCACGGCGGGGCTGCGCCGGGTGTTGGGCAAGCTGATCCCGCTCGGAACCCTCGCGGGGATGGCGCTGCTGGTCAGCGTGCTGGGAAGCAGCATCCTGCCGCCGCGGGGTGTGCTGATCGCGCTGCTGGCGATCGGTGCATTCACCACGTGGTTCCTGTGGGGCTCGCTGGTGCGGGTGCATGCGCGCATGCAGGCGACGTTGCGTGACCTGATCGACCAGGATCCTGCGTCGCTGCCGCGCGAATGAGGCTGACGCGCGTCTGCTGCGGCGCGTGCTGCCAACAGCCGTCAAAGACCGTTGGGCTTCGCTGCGCTCAGCACCAACCTACAAGAGCACTCGCCGCCCGCTTCATTAGATGGGCTTCGCAGCGCTCGGCTTGGGTAGGTTGGGTTGATCCCGGACTTGTCCGGGAGAAGCCCAACGGGCGTCGAACCCCGTTGGGCTTCGCTGCACTCAGCACCAACCTACAAGAGTACCCTCGGTGTAACGGCACGCCAGCGCGTAGGTCGGGCTGATCCCGGACTTGTTCCGGGAGAAAGTCGAACAGCCGTCAAAGACCGTTGGGCTTCGCTGCGCTCAGCACCAACCTACAAGAGCACGCTCGGCGTAACGGCACGCCAGCGCGTAGGTTGGGCTGATCCCGGACTTGTTCCGGGAGAAGCCCAACGGTCGTCAAAAAGGCCGTTGGGCTTCGCTGCGCTCAGCACCAACCTACAGGAACACGCTC
>JBOHYO010000190.1:0-3334 GCA_050737935.1 Rhodanobacteraceae bacterium | reverse complement strand
TGTGCATCAAGGTGCTGGGCGGCTCCAAGCGCCGCTACGCCAGCGTCGGCGATGTCATCAAGGTCTCGATCCGCGATGCGATTCCGCGCAGCAAGGTCAAGAAAGGCGAGGTCTACAACGCCGTGGTGGTGCGCACCGCCAAGGGCGTGCGCCGGCCGGATGGATCGCTGATCCGCTTCGATGACAACGCCGCGGTGCTCTTGAACAACAAGCTGGAACCGATCGGCACCCGCATCTTCGGGCCGGTCACCCGCGAACTGCGCAGCGAACGCTTCATGAAGATCGTTTCGCTGGCGCCGGAAGTGCTTTAGGAACGGAGAATGGTAAAGTCGGCGGCTTTGCCGCCTGCAAAAGGTAAATGGCAAGGGCAGCAGCAAGAGCAATGGCCAACGTCGCCTTTTCTCTTGACTCTTTACAGCGCCGAAGGCGCGACTTTACAGCGAACGTAGTGAGCGACTTACCCCTTTACAGCGAACATAGTGGCGCTCCATTGCAGAAAGTGAGTTACCTATGAACAGGATACATAAAGGCGACACGGTGCTCGTGATCACGGGCAGGAACAAGGGCCAGCACGGCGAGGTCACTCGCGTCGCCGGCGAGCGCCTGTTCGTGCAGAACATCAACATGGTCAAGCGCCATACCAAGCCCAACCCGCAGTTGCAGCAGCCGGGCGGCATCGTCGAGCGCGAAGCCGCGATCCACATTTCCAACGTAATGCTGTATGACCTCGCCACCGGCAAGGGCGAACGCGTGGGTCGCAAGACCCTCGGCGACGGCCGCAAGGTGCGCGTGTACCGGTCCACCGGCGAAGTCGTCGACGCTTGAGGCGAGCGCTCTCCAGGGCTTTTGATATGACTACCAGACTCGAAAAAATCTACAAGGAAGACGTGGCGCCGGCGCTGATGAAGCGTTTCGGCTACAAGAACCCGATGCAGGTGCCGCGGGTCAGCAAGATCACGCTCAACATGGGCGTGGGCGAAGCCGCCGCGAACAAGAAGGTGCTGGAGAACGCCACCGCCGACATGGCCAAGATCGCCGGCCAGAAGCCGGTCGTGACCAAGGCGCGCACATCAGTCGCCTCGTTCAAGATCCGCGATGGCTGGCCGATCGGCTGCAAGGTCACGCTGCGCCGGGCGCGGATGTACGAGTTCCTCGATCGCCTGGTCAACGTCTCGCTGCCGCGCGTGCGCGACTTCCGCGGCGTGTCCGGGCGGGCATTCGATGGGCGTGGCAACTACAACATGGGCATCAAGGAACAGATCATTTTCCCGGAGATCGAATTCGACGAAGTCGACGCGATGCGGGGAATGGACATCTGCATCACCACCACCGCACGTACCGACGAGGAAGGCAAGGCGCTTCTTGAAGCGTTCCACTTCCCGTTCAGGAATTGAGGAAACAAGCATGGCCAAGAAATCCATGGTGAACCGCGACCTCAGGCGCGCCAAGCTGATCAAGCGGCACGCGGGCAAGCGCGCGGATCTCAAGAAGGTCATCGCCAGTGCCGACGCAGGCTACGACGAGAAGATGGCGGCGCAAGCCAAGCTGCAGAAGCTGCCGCGCGACTCCAGCCCGTCGCGCCTGCGCACGCGCTGCGCGATCACAGGGCGGCCGCGCGCGGTGTATCAGAAGTTCGGCCTGGGTCGCAGCAAATTGCGCGAAGCGACCATGCGCGGCGACGTGCCGGGGCTGCGCAAGGCGAGCTGGTAAAGAGTAAAGAGTGAGGTCGAGCGCTGCGCGCCCTGTCAAGGGTAAAGAGTAAAAGCAGATTTGCGGCGCTTCTTCACTCTTTGCAGCGCCGAAGGCGCGGCTTTACAGCTTGCGAAGCAAGCGACTTGACGTTTTGTAGCAAACGCAGTGAGCGACTTTCCGTTACGGATATCGATGCAGTTCCAAGGAAACAAATCATGAGCATGACTGATCCCATCGCCGACATGTTTACCCGCATCCGCAACGCCCAGGCCATGCACAAGCCGACGGTGAGCATGCCGGCTTCCAAACTGCGCCAGGCACTCGCCGACCTCCTGAAGGCGGAAGGGTACGTGCTGGATTCACGGCGCTCCGAAGAAGCGAGCAAGGCGCAGCTTGAGATCAAGCTGAAGTATTTCGAGGGCAAGCCCGCCATCGAGCGCATCGACCGCGTCAGTCGTCCCGGCCTGCGCGTGTTTCGCGGCAAGAACGAACTGCCGAAGGTTCTCAACGGCCTCGGCATCTCGATCGTGTCGACTTCGGCCGGCCTGATGACCGACGCGCAGGCGCGCGCCAAAGGTCTCGGCGGTGAAGTGGTCGGCCGCGTCGCGTAAGAAGACGGAGCACTGACATGTCACGAGTTGCAAAAATGCCGATCGCACTGCCGAAAGGGGTCGAGTGCCAGGTGGCCGCCGACGGCATCACCGTCAAAGGTCCCAAGGGCACCCTCAAGATGCACGCGATCCCGGGCGTCGAGATCAAGAACGCCGACGGTCACCTGACCTGCGCCGAGGGTAGCGCCGACACCAAGTTCGCAGGCACTGCCCGCGCGCTCCTGGCAAACATGGTTCACGGCGTCAGCCATGGCTACGAGCGCAAGCTGGAGTTGGTTGGGGTGGGTTTCCGCGCCGCACTGCAGGGCAAGAGTCTGAACCTGTCGATCGGGTTCTCGCACCCGGTGGTGTTTCCGGCACCCGAAGGCGTCACCCTGGAGACTCCATCGCCTACCGAAATTCTGGTGAAGGGCGCCGACAAGCAGAGGGTTGGCGAGACCGCCGCGAAGATCCGCGGGTTCCGCCCGCCGGAGCCCTACAAGGGCAAGGGCGTGCGTTACGCCGGTGAGCGCATCACGCTGAAAGAAGCGAAGAAGGCCTGACGATGATCAACAAGAAATCCTCGCGTTTGCGCCGCGCCAAGACCGCGCGCGCACGGATCCGCAAACTGGCGGTGCCGCGACTCAGCGTGCATCGCAGCGGACAGCATATCTATGCGCAAGTTATTGCTGCCGACGGCGAGACCGTGGTAGCGGCCGCATCCACGATCCAGAAGACCGTCCGTGACGGCCTGAAGGGTACCAAGAACAAATCGGCCGCTGCGGCGGTGGGCAAGGTGATCGCGGAAAAGGCGCGCGCCGCGGGTGTCGAGTCGGTCGCGTTCGACCGCTCCGGGTTCAGGTATCACGGGCGTGTCGCGGCGCTGGCCGACGCTGCGCGCGAGGCTGGATTGAAGTTCTAGGATTGGGAAATGCTGGGTATGGCGCCCGCGTGTTTGTGTTTGCGATCGTCCCTGATCGCTGCGTCACGGAACCTCTTTGGGCAGTGTTGCAATCAAGCGGTTTGATGCACCAGAACGGCCATCCATGGCC
>JBOHYO010000189.1:0-4160 GCA_050737935.1 Rhodanobacteraceae bacterium | reverse complement strand
GCACCCGCAGCCTGTACACGCGCTCGCGGCCAAACTCCTGCCGGAAGTGCATGCACGCCAGCGAATTCATCTCGCGGCGCCAGGACATCGCCAGCAAGCGGCCGATGCCGGTCAGGTCGAGGTGCATTGCGGCATGCTGCGAAGTCGGGTTGCCGTAGAACGTCGTGAGGCCGGCCATCCGTGCGGCGCTAATCCCGCCCCAATCGTCGTCGGCCAGCACCACCTGGAATTGCTGCTCGGTCAGCGCCTTGCCGACGCTACGCGCCACCTCGTCAGAACCGTAAATCAGCAACCCGGTCGGATCGGGTGCGGCGACACCGAGCCAGCGCGCCAGCGGGCGCGCGGTGGCACTCTGCAGCACAACCGTCGCGATGATCAGGATGAACACCAGCGGCACCAGCGCGCCGGCACCGGTGACGCCCAGTTCATCGAGGCGCAGCGCGAACAGCGACGAGACCGAGGCCGCCACGATGCCGCGCGGCGACACGTAGCCGACCAGCGCGCGCTCGCGCCAGGTCATGCCGCTGCCGAGCGTCGCAACCAGCACCGACAGCGGCCGGATCAGGAACTGCGCAACCACGAACAACAGGATGCCGGCCATCAGCATTCCTGGTGGCAGCGGCCAGTGCAACCGCGCCGCGAGGATCACGAACAGCAGCGATACCAGCACCGTGGACAGGTGTTCCTTGAAATCCATGATGTCTTCGATGTGGACGCGGCGCAGGTTGCCGAGCGTGATACCCATGATCGTGACCGCGACCAGACCCGACTCGTGCGCGAACTCGTTGGCGAGGGTGAACGCACCCAGCACCGCGATCAGTGCTCCATAGGCTTGCAGGTACTCGGGGATCATCTGCCGGTGCAGGAGGAATCCCAGTCCCAAAGCCACGACCAATCCGATGCCCGCGCCGATGCCGATGGTCTCCGCGAATACCGCGAGCGAATGGCCCTGCTGGTGCGTGACGATCGCCTCGAACACCAGCACCGCGAACAACGCGCCGAGCGGGTCCAGGACGATGCCTTCCCAGCGCAAGGCACTGGCGATCCGCGCGGTCGGCCGCAAGGTTCGCAGCATCGGCGTGATCACGGTCGGCCCAGTCACGCACGTCAATGCGCCGAACAAAAAAGCGATTTCCCAGCGCACGCCAGCAATCCAGTGCGCCGCCGCGGCCAGCAGCAGCAACGCCAGTATCGCCCCGTAGCTGACCATGCCCCGTACCGCATGGCCGATCCCGCGCAGTTCGGAAAAACGCAGCGTCAGGCTGCCTTCGAACAGGATCAGCGCAACCGCCAGCGATACCGACGGGAACAGGAAGCGGCCGAGAGCTTTGTCAGGATCGAAAAACCCGCTCGCCGGACCCAGCGCGATGCCGATCAGCAACAGGAACAGGATCGCCGGCAAGCGCATCCGCCAAGCCAGCCACTGGGCCAGGAAACCGACCACCAGTAGCGCCGTAAGCACCACGCCCAGTTCAATCGCCATGCAATCTCGCGTCCTTCGAGGTCGCGCTCATGGTAACCGCAAGGCTGGCGATGCTGGCTCGTGCTGACGAGCCGTTACCACCCCTGGTCTTCCGTGATATCCGATACCGCACCGATGCGTCAGATAGCAAGCACGGTGTGCGGCGTGCCGCGCGAGACAAGAACCGGCAACAGGCTTGATGCAGCGCAGGCATTGCCTGATTGGGAGTAGATATCCGCGGCAGGAGTATCCCGTTACCACCCTCATTCGGGGGTACAGTCAGCATTGGGGGTGAATTCAATTCTGAAGTGCAACACCTGACCATTGGAGCGCAGAATTTTCGAAGCCTGCATTTGTCTTCGTGCGATCTCAGTGCCTGGCTTCGGCCATTGCAAGACCCAGTTCGACGGCAACGGCCTGCAAGCGCTTGTCGCGCGTCCAGAGTCGTGCGTGTCCGGCCAGCATCGCACTCGCGAGCAAATGCACATCGATCCAACCGATGCCGCGGCCGGCAAGCTCACGACGCTCAACCAGGCCCATTACCTCGCCGTGGCTGGCAACGGGCGCGCGCGGTAGCCTCGCAAGCTGATCGAGCAATATCGAGCGGTTGGGAAGCGTCCCGCAAGCGAGTTCGCCGATCACGAATGGGTGAACCATGACGACGTTGGCCCCAAGTTGTGCAGCGAGCCGTGCGTCGGGGCGGCGCAGATGGTCGATCCATACCGAGGAATCGACCAGGATCATGCATGCTTCCGATTCGTCTTTCCTGTAGCCGCGGGACGACGGCGAGGCGGCAACTGTGCATTGGGCACGCTGCCGCCCAACTGGATGAGGCGCCGTGCAGCCTCGCGCTCGATCAGCGCTTTGAGGCCTTCACGCAGCACCACGGCGCGCTCGTGCGTGCCAATGGCCCTGCCGGCCTGTTCGAGTAATTCGTCATCGAGCGTGATGGTGGTTCGCATGGCATTGGCTCCGGGCTCGTTAGCCGACAGTATACATCTAAATACGCATCATGTGATGCATTTACAGATGTACCTCACATCACAGGCGCAGGGGCTTTCTTCAACGGAACCCGCCTTTTGCGGAAAGCCATCCGATTCCAACGACACGCCGAAGAGGGACAGTCCTGCGATCAACCGCGGTGGTACGGGTGCCCGTTGAGGATCGACGTCGCGCGATAAAGCTGCTCGGCCACGACTAGGCGCACCAGCATGTGCGGCAGGGTGAGTGATCCCAGTGACCATCGCTGGTCGGCGCGTTGCAGCACTTCGCGCGAATGGCCGTCGGGACCGCCGATCAGGATCGCAAGGTCGCGGCCAACCATACGCCAGTTCGACAACTGATCCGCGAGTTGTTCACTGGTCCATGCCGTTCCGCGGCCATCCAGCGCGACGACGTGTGCCTCGCGCGGCAGCGCCGCCAGCATCGCTGTGCCTTCGTCGGCGATCGCTCGCGCCTCGTCGCGGCCCTTGCCGCGCGTGCCCGGTTTGATTTCGACGAGTTCCAGCGGCAGGTCGCGAGACAGTCGCTTCGCATATTCCGCGAAGCCATCCGCGACCCATCGCGGCATGCGTTCACCGATCGCTACAAGCCGCGCGCGCACCGGCGACCGAACTCAGCCGGCGCGGGCCGCTTCCGCGTCCGGCGCCCGGTCCCCTACGGTCCAGAGGCGCTCGAGGCCGTAAAACTCGCGGATACGCGGAAGCATCACGTGGACGATGATGTCGCCGAGGTCGACCAGCACCCATTCTGCTTCGTCCTGGCCCTCGACGCCGAGCGGCAACATGCCCGCGCGCTTGGCGAACTTGACGACTTCGTCGGCAATGGACTTGACATGGCGGGAGGATGTGCCGGAGGCGATGATCAGCAGGTCGGCGATGGAGGTGCGACCGCGCACGTCGATTTCGCGGATGTCGTGCGCTTTCAATTCATCGAGGGCGGCGAGGACACGCCGGCGCAGGGTCGCAAAGTTGGGGGGGCTGGTGACTGGGGTCGCGGCATGGCGCGATTCGGTCTGGCTGGTCAAGTTGTGGAAGGCCTCGGCCTCAAGATGGCACGCGGATTGCGCAGGTCCAGTATGCACCACTCGGACTCGAGCGCAAGTGGTGCAGCGGGACCAGGGACAAGGGACCGGGGACCGGGGTGCATGAAGCTATTTCGCCGTATGATCGTTCGGCGTTGTCAAAGTGTGTGGCTGAAAACGAACCTGCAATGCGGCGGCGCTTTCACCGGTCCGCCGGTCCCCGGTCCCGCCTCTTCCGGTAGGGCTCCAGCAACCCCGGGTCATCCAGCAGCGCCTGCGGCACCAGCCAGCGGGGGTCGCCACCGTTGGCGAGTTCGTCGCGGATGCGCGTGGCGGAAATGCCCAGGGAAGTCACGATCACGTTCAGCACGCGGCCCGCGGGCGCCGAGCGCAAGTCGCTGACGTCATCGACGGTGCGCGCGGCCACTTCTCCGGCGAGATCGTCGGTCATCGCCGGGATCTGGGCGGGGCGAGTCAGGACACACATGTGCGCAAGATCGAACAACTCGCGCCAGCGGTGCCAGCTCGCGAGCCCCGCGAAAGCGTCGGCGCCGATCAGCAATACCAGCGGCCGCGAAGCACCGATTTCCTTGCGCAGGCCGGTCAGCGTGTCGAAGGTGAACGACGGCCCCTCCCGATCGAGCTCCCGCAGATCCAGCGCCAGGCGATCCTGCC
>JBOHYO010000188.1:0-1681 GCA_050737935.1 Rhodanobacteraceae bacterium | reverse complement strand
AGCGGCAGCGCGTGCCTGGCTTGCCGCGCGGCATCATCGTGCATTCGCCGCGACGGCTGTTCTACATGATGCGCAATCGCGTGCTGCTCTACCGGCGCGCGTACACGCCGAAACGCTGGATCGCCCAAGACCTGCCGCGGGTCGTCGTCAAATTGTTGTTGTTCTCGCTGTTGGTGCCGCCGCGACGCGCGAACCTTCGTTGCATGCTGCGCGGGCTGTACGCCGGCATCCGGGGGCAGACGGGGGCCTTGCCCGACGACATTGCACCGGGTGATCGCGACGCGTAGGGCGGACACCGTCCGCCGGAGTCGGCGGGCAATGCCCGACCTACGACTCGAATGAAGGCGCTGGTTTCCGGATCAGCTATTCATGCAGCACTCGCCGCACGCGCCGCCGCAACGCCGGCAGCGCGTCGGCCTCGAACCAGGGGTGTCGCTGGAACCATGCCGTGTTGCGCGGACTCGGGTGCGGCAGCGGCAGCATTCCGGTGTCGAGGTATTCCCGCCACGCCGCGCAGGTTTCCGTGAGGGTCGCCTTGCGCCGGCTGCCCAGCATGCCGCGGATCGCGTAGCCGCCGATCGCGAGCGTCAACCGGATGTTTGCCAGCCGCGGCAGCAACTGCGGATGCCAGAGCGGCGCGCACTCCTGGCGCGGGGGCAGGTCGCCCGACGGGCCCTTGCCGGGGTAGCAGAAGCCCATCGGGACGATCGCGACGCGACGTGCGTCGTAGAACGTGTCCCTGTCGATCGCCAGCCAGTCGCGCAGCTTTTCGCCGCTCTTGTCGTTGAACGGAATGCCGGTGTCGTGGACCTTGCGACCCGGCGCCTGGCTCACGATCAGGAGACGCGCGTCGGGGTGCGCCTGCAGCACTGGCCGGCAGCCATGCGGCAAGTGGCGCTCGCACACCCGGCAGGCGCGGATGCGCGACATCAGTACATCGAAATCCGAGTCGGGACCCGGGACCCGCGACCCGGGACCCGTAAAACCAAAAGCAGTCTCTCGCACGTTGGTGGTCACGCGTCGCCGTTGCGCGGTGTTGTTGCCGCTGGCAGCATCCGGGGGTTCGCGCAGCGAAGCGGCCTTCATGATTGCGTGCCGGACGACCTGTGGACCACGATCCCAGGGCCATGCGGTCCGGGTTCGGCGTCGCCTATCCCCGGTCCCGGGTCCCGGGTCGCGGGTCCCGGCTCGTCAGGCAACAACTTGCCGGGATTCAGGATGTGCCCCGGATCGAACAGGTTCTTCAGACCGCGCATCATCGACAATGCGCCGTGGCCCACTGCCTGCGGCATGAAGTCGCGCTTGGCGATGCCGATGCCGTGTTCGCCGGAAAGCGTGCCGTCGAGTTCGATCACCTTCTCGAACACCAACGGCAGGGCCTGTTCCGCGCGTGCACGTTCTTCCGGGTTGCGCGGCAGCAGGTTCACGTGCAGGTTGCCGTTGCCGGCGTGCCCGAAATTCACGATCGGGATCCGGAAGTCCCCGGCGATGTCCTGCAGGCGAGCCACCAACTCGGGAATCCGGCTGACCGGCACCACCACGTCCTCATTGATCTTGTCTTCGCTGATGCTGCGCAACGCGGGTGAGAGCGCCTTGCGCGCGGCCCAGAGGGTCGCCGCCTCGGCGGCATCGCGGGCGCTGCGCAGCTCGACCAGTCCATCGCCGGATGCCGCATGCTCGA
>JBOHYO010000187.1:0-3054 GCA_050737935.1 Rhodanobacteraceae bacterium | reverse complement strand
CGGCGCATATCGCACACCACGACTCGACGGCTGTTGGGCTTCTCCCGGAACGAGTCCGGGATCAACACAACCTACAGAAGCCGCCAATACGGCAGCATGACACTGGCGCAGCATGTAGAAAGCGACGTCGGGGTGCTCTTGTAGGTTGGTGCTGAGCGCAGCGAAGCCCAACGAAGTTCGCGGCGCATATCGCACACCACGACTCGACGGCTGTTGGGCTTCTCCCGGAACGAGTCCGGGATCAACCCAACCTACAGAAGCCGCCAATACGGCAGCAGCGTAGCCCGGATGCAACGCAGTGGAATCCGGGGCAATCTCGTGGAAACTTCCCGGATTCCGTTCACTTCATCCGGGCTACCCTCTGCATCCCGGCACCTCAATCCATGCCCGCAGCGGCGAGCGTGGAATTCGAACCAGCCAGCGCCTTGCGGTAACGCTGGTACAGCAGCGCCACCCGCTTCACGTACACCTGCGTCTCGGCATACGGCGGCACGCCGCCGTATTTGGTCACCGCACCTTCCCCCGCGTTGTAGGCCGCCGCGGCAAGCTTCACGTCGCCGTGGTAGTCGTGCAACAACGTCGCGAGATAGTGGGCGCCCCCCGAGATGTTCTGGCCGGGATCGAATGCATCCCCGACGCCGAGTTCGAGGGCGGTGGCCGGCATCAACTGCATCAGTCCCTGCGCACCCTTGTACGAAAGCGCGCGTGAATTGAAACCCGACTCGGCGTGGATCACCGCGCGCAGCAGCGCCGCGTTCACGCCTGTCCGCTTCGCTGCGCTGCGAATGTCATCGTCATAGGCAGCCAAGTGCAGCGGCACGGTATTCCAGTCGATCTTCGAATGCACATTGCAGGCGTAGCACTCGACGATGTAGGTGAACAACCGGGTTGCGTCGGATCCCTTCGCCAGCGAGGCGATATTGGTGTACAGCACCGTGCCGTTCTTCTGGACCACGCGATACACCGCGCCGCGGCGCGGCGGGACGGGCGCGTCGGCTTGCAGCTTCAATGGAATCGCATTGCTCGCGGGAACTGCAGGCGAGGGGGAACTGGACGCGGGCACGGGCGGCGGAGGCGTCGGCGTCTCGATGCCGAGCAGGCGCGGCAGCAACCGCGATGCGAGCGTATCCATCACCATCACCGGCAGCGGTTGCCACACATGCGCCCGGGTCAACGCCTGAATCTGGATCGTGTCGCCTTCTCCGAGCGGCGTCACCTTCACTACCGCTGGATTGGCCTTGACCGGCTTCGGTGGTTCGCCTGGGAGCACGGTGCCGCTCGGCTCTCCGCGCTTCGCCGGAGGCATCGAGCGCAGGCTCGTCTTCATGGGTCGCGCGGGGGCCGTATTCCAGTCGCCGACCTTGCGGCAATCCCGGTAGCCTGCGGTATGGCTGACGAAGGCGACCACGCCGCCATCGCCGACGCAGCGGTACAGGACGCTCGCCGCAGCCGGCCCGGCCCAAGCGGAGGCCACCAGCCACGCGCACGCCAGCCATGCCCGCGCGAAGCGGACCGGGTGGGATCGGGGCAATGCTCGCCTGCCGCCGCACGCCCCCAGGCGGAGTGTGGCGTCCATGGGTCCGCAGTGTGCCGCTGCGGGCGCGGAATGCCAAGCGCGGGATTCCGGGAACGCGCGGCGGCTCACACGTGCACGCTGGCGCGCATCGGCGTCTCGCGGCCCCCGCCACTACAATGGCACGTTTCCTCGCACCACCCACCGTCATGGCCAACCGCCCCGTCCCCGCCCAAGCCGCCGCATTCCCTGCGCCCGGAATCCCGGACGCCGCAAAGCCTGCCCCGGGAAAGCCGGCTTCTGGAAGGCCTGCTTCTGGAAGGCTTTTCATCCAGACCCACGGCTGCCAGATGAACGAGTACGACTCCCGCAAGATGGAGGAAGTGCTTGGCGCCGAGCGCGGCATGCTGCGCACCCACGACGTCGCCGAGGCAGACGTGATCCTGGTGAACACCTGCTCGATCCGCGAGAAGGCGCAGGAGAAGGTGTTCTCGCAGCTCGGGCGCTGGAAGGAATTCAAGCAGGCAAACCCCGATGTGCTGATCGGCGTCGGCGGCTGCGTGGCCTCGCAGGAAGGCCAGGCGATCGTCGAGCGCGCGCCGTACGTCGACCTCGTGTTCGGTCCGCAGACCTTGCACCGCCTGCCCGATCTCATCGATGCGCGCCGCGCCACCGGCAAGCCACAGGTCGATATCTCCTTCCCCGAAATCGAGAAATTCGACCGCCTGCCCGAGCCGCGCGCGGACGGGCCGGCCGCGTTCGTGTCGATCATGGAAGGCTGCTCGAAGTACTGCTCGTTCTGCGTGGTGCCCTATACCCGCGGCGAGGAAATCTCGCGGCCGTTCGATGACGTGCTGGCGGAAGTCGCATCGCTGGCCGAACAGGGCGTCAAGGAAATCAACCTGCTGGGGCAGAACGTCAACGCCTATCGCGGGCCGATGTTCGACGGCGCGCGGGAGCACCCTGGTGCGGGCGAAGATGGAAAGTATGCCGACCTGGCGCTCCTGATCCGCGCGATCGCCGAGATCGATGGCATCGGCCGGATCCGCTTCACCACTTCGCACCCGCTGGAATTTTCCGATTCATTGGTCGCCGCGTATCGCGACGTCCCGAAACTCGCGAACTTCCTGCACCTGCCGGTGCAGTCGGGTTCCGACCGCATCCTGGCGATGATGAAGCGCAATTACACCGCGGCGATGTACCGCGAGAAGATCGCGAAGCTGCGCGCGGTGCGACCGGGCATTTCGGTCTCGAGCGATTTCATCGTCGGCTTTCCGGGCGAGACGGACGCCGATTTCGCGCAGACCCTGCAGCTGATCGAGGACGTGGATTTCGACCAGAGTTTTTCCTTCATTTATTCCAAGCGCCCCGGCACCCCGGCGTCCAACCTGTTCGACCCGACGCCCGCCGCGGTGAAGCACCAACGCCTGAAGCAATTGCAGGAGGTGCTGAACTTCCACGCGGCGCGGATCAGCAAATCGATGGTTGGCACGACCCGGCGAATCCTCGTCACCGGCCCGTCAAAGAAGGACCCGAACGAA
>JBOHYO010000186.1:0-2498 GCA_050737935.1 Rhodanobacteraceae bacterium | reverse complement strand
GGCATCAACGTGGCGTCCTGGAACATGCGCTACGTCGGCGTCGAAATGCCGAAGGCATTGCGCGCGGAAGAGCGTCCGGACGAAAGCGACGCGCCCAAGGGCCCGCTCGCGTTGCCGGGCACGTATCAGGTGAAGGTGGCGGCGAATGGCCACAGCGGCACGCAAACCGTGCAGGTGGTCGCCGATCCACGCATCAACCCACCGATGGACGTGCAGCGCGCCGCGTTCGATACCGCAATGCGGTTGCGTGGCGAGGCCGCCGCGGACGTCGCGATGATCGGCCGCAGCTACGACATGATGCAGACGCTCGACAAGGTGCTGGATTCGACCAAGGATGCCGCGGCAGGCAGCGCCAAGGCCAAGCTCCACGCGAGCGCCGAGACCCTGAAGCAGCAGCTCGGCGATTTCTCGAAGGACTTCTGGGTTTCGAACATCCAGTACAAGGTGCCGGAAGACGACCTGCACGAACTGTCGCCCTGGGGCATGACCTTCTTCGGGGTGTACCGCAGCGCTTCGCGCATGGGGCCGGACCAGGCGCCCAACGCGAATCAACGCGAATACATTGCCAAGCAGGAAGCGGGGCTGCAGCCGAAGCTCGACATCTTCAACGGCTCATTGCGCCAGGCCGTCGTCGCCTTCAACAAGCAGGCGAAATCTGCCGGCGTACAGACGCTGGCCATTGGCGAGCCGGTGAAGGTTGGCGACCCGAAGCTGCTCGCGCCGGCGGGTACCTGATGCGGCGTTCTGTTTAGCGACGGAGGGCGGGTTAGCCGCGCAGCGGCGTAACCCCTGAACGCTTAAGCCCTCCCCTTCAAGGGGAGGCGGAGCGAAGCGAACGCGCGCGCAGCGCGAGGAGGGGATGGGTTAGATGCTGTTGGTTAGTTCAGCCATTGGCGAACGGACATGCACACCCATCCCCCTCCCAGCCTCCCCCCTTGAAGGGGGAGGAGCATCAGCGGCGTTCGCCGATCGCAATGGCGGGTTATGCGCCTTTGGCGTTAACCTGCCCTACAGATACTGCCCGATGCCTCAGTCGGCGCTCAAAGGCAACGCAGGCGGGTAGGGCGGGTTACCGACGGGCCGCTGACGCTTTGAACCCCTCTCCCTCGGGGAGAGGGTTCCCCGCAGGGGCGGGTGAGGGTACGCACTCGCGCGAGCCAACGGGTGAAGGCCTGCACCCACCACGCGCAGGTGCCGAACCCTCATCCGGCGCTTTGCGCCACCTTCTCCCGGAGGGAGAAGGGAAAAGCTGACTGAAGCTTCGGGATGACGAGCAAAAGAAAACCTCGTCGGCTCAACCGAAGCAACGTGCCTATGCCTTCCTGCCCATGAACATCGCCGCGGCGTCGGTATGATGCGTGGATTATCTGCGTCGTGAGGAGTCGTTCATGTCTGCGCACCACCGCCTGACTGCGTTGTTCGCTGCTGTCGCTCTCACGCTTGCTGGTGCCCTGTCCGCATCCGCCGCAGCGCCTGCCGCGCAGGACAACGCGACGAGCGCATCAACATTCGGCGCGCTGCACTGGCGCCTCATCGGCCCATTCCGCGCGGGCCGCACGCTGGCCGTGACCGGCGTGCCGGGCCAGCCGACACACTTCTACATGGGCTCGGTCGATGGCGGCGTGTGGGAAACACACGACACCGGTCGCACCTGGCAGCCGCTGTTCGATGACCAGCCGGTGCAGTCGATCGGCGCGATCGCGGTGGCGCCGTCGAACCCGAACGTCATCTACGTCGGCACCGGCGAATCCGACATGCGTTCGGACATCGTGCAGGGCGACGGCATGTACAAGTCCGTCGACGCCGGCAAGAACTGGACGCACATCGGGCTCGCCGACTCGCAGCAGATCTCGATCATCCGGGTCGATCCGCACAACCCCGACCGCGTGTTCGCCGCGGTGCTCGGACATCCCTATGGTCCGAATGCCCAGCGCGGCGTGTTCCGTTCGCTCGACGGCGGCAAGACCTGGAAAAAGGTGCTGGGCCCGAACGACGACACCGGCGCCATCGACCTGATCTTCAAGCCCGGCAACGCCAACGTGATCTACGCGTCGCTGTGGCAGACGCGGCGTCCGCCATGGAACATCTATCCGCCGTCGAACGGCCCGGGCTCGGGCCTGTACAAGTCCACCGACGGCGGCAACACCTGGACGCACATCGAAGGCAACGGTTTCCCGTCGAAGGGCCTCGGAAGAATCGGCATCGCCATTTCCGCCGCGGCGCCCGATCGTGTTTACGCGACTGTGGATGCGGAGCAGGGCGGCCTGTACCGCTCCGACGATGCCGGCAAGACCTGGAAGAAGACGAGCGGTGATCCCCGCATCTGGCAGCGCGGCTGGTACTTCGGGCAGATCACCGCCGATCCGAAAAATCCTGATCGCATCTACGCGATGAACACCATCGAGCTGCGTTCGGACGACGGCGGCAAGACCTTCCTGCCGGTGAAGGGCGACCCGACCGGCGACGATTACCACGAGTTGTGGATCGACCCGAACGAT
>JBOHYO010000185.1:0-3628 GCA_050737935.1 Rhodanobacteraceae bacterium | reverse complement strand
GCGTTACCGTCGGTGGCGAGAAGTTCGAATTGCATGATCTCTTTTCGGGACTCGGGACTCGGAACTCGGGACTCGGAACTCGGAACTCGGGAAGCGCAACAACCCCATCGTCATTCCGGGGCTGTCCGCAGCGTCATCGCGGACAGAACCCGGAATCCATCTTGACGTCCACGGCAAAGCGCTGAACCTGGATTCCGGGTTCCGTTTCCGATGCAGCCGGAAACGGCCCCGGAATGACGGCAAAAGCAAATCATTGCTTGTCCGAACCCCGAGCCCCGAGTCCTGCGTCCCGGTCTTCCGGCCACACCAGCATCGCGTCGCCGTACGAATAAAAGCGGTAGCGTCGCTCGACCGCGTGCCGGTACGCCGACAACACGAACTCGCGGCCGGCAAACGCCGATACGAGCATCAGCAGGGTCGATTCGGGCAGGTGGAAATTGGTAACCATGCCATCGACGCTTTCGATGCGATAACCCGGGAAGATGAAGATCCGCGTCTCGCCTGCAAACGGTTCCACCTCGCCGTGGTTGCCGCGCGCGGCTTCCAAGGCGCGCACCACGGTGGTGCCGACCGCGATCACGCGTCCTCCGCGCGCACGCGCATGATGGATCTTCCCGACCAATTCCGCGCCGACGTTCAGCCACTCGCGGTGCATATCGTGGTCTTCGATGTTCTCGCTGCGGACCGGTTGGAAGGTTCCCGCGCCGACGTGAAGCGTGATGTAGCCGAATTCGATGCCCCGCGCGCGCAATGCGTCCAGCAACGCCGTGTCGAAATGCAGTCCGGCGGTGGGCGCGGCGACCGCGCCCGGCCGGCGCGCGTACACGGTCTGGTAGCGCTCGCTGTCATGCGCGTCATCGGGCCGCGCGATGTAGGGCGGCAGCGGCATGTGCCCGATCCGGAGCAGCAGCTTCTCCAGCGGCTCGACGCATTCGAACCGCAGGTCGAAGAACTGGCCCTCGCGACCGAGCACGTGCACTGGCGTGCCGTCGTCCAGTTGGATGACGTCGCCTTCGCGCGGCTTCTTGCTGACGCCCAGCATCGCCAGGGCGGTATGGGCGCCGGTGATGCGCTCGAGCATGATTTCGACCACGCCGCCGCTCTGCTTGTGGCCGAACAGCCGCGCGGGCAACACCCGGGTGTCGTTGAACACCAGCAGGTCGCCCGGATGCAGCAGTTGCGGCAGGTCGTTGAATGTGCGATCCGCCAACGCCTGTTGCGGCGCATCGGCCACCAGCAGGCGGCTGGCGCTGCGCTCGGGCAGCGGCTGCTGCGCGATCAGCTCGACCGGCAGGTCGTAGTGGAAGTCGGATTTCTTCACGGGCCGGGAATGGACAATCGGTGAAAGGAGAATGGTAGCCCGCTGACCACAGCGCGTCGAAATGGCGATCGCCGGTCGCGGCCATGGGCCGCTCCTACAACCAGCCTGCGACGCATGTGGCACGCGCCGGTCGCGGCCATGGGCCGCTCCTACAGCCAGCCCTTCTGGCGGGCCAGGCGGTATGCCTCGATCCGGTTGCCCACCCCGAGCTTGCCGATCGCCTCGGAAAGATAATTACGCACGGTGCCGTGGGAGAGGTTGAACATGTGCGCGATTTCGCCCGCGCTCTTGCCCTCGCCGGCGAGCCGCAGCACCTGACGTTCGCGGTCGTTCAGGGGATCGGATTCGGTCCAGGCCTCCAGCGCCAGTTCCGGATCGATCGCACGGCCGCCGCGATGCACCATCCGCAGGCTGTCGGCCAACTTTTCGGCCGGTGCATCCTTCAGCAGGTAACCGGCCACGCCCGCGTCCAGCGCGCGACGCAGGTAGCCCGATCGCGCGAAAGTCGTCACGATCACCACCTTTATCGGCAGTTCGTGGCGCTGGATTCGCTGCGCCAGTTCCAGGCCGGTCAGGCCCGGCATCTCGATGTCGGAAATCAGGATGTCGGGCTTCAGGCGTTCGATCTCACGCCACGCGGACTCGCCGTCCGGCGCCGAGCCCAGTACCTCGATGTCGGGTTCCAGTGCCAGCAGTGCGGCGAGTGCGCCTCGCACCATGGCCTGATCCTCGGCCAGCAAAACCCGGATCATGCGCGGCTGCCTGCATGCTGCGCTGTCACCGGCACCGCGGATGCTGGCAGCGTTTTTGGCGCGGTGCGGCCGGCCTGCCTCGGCGCAACTGGCAGGGGCAATGAAACCTCGATGCTGGTGCCGCGACCGCGTGGCGAATCAATCACGAGTTCGCCGCCCAAGGCGGCAATGCGCTCGCGCATCCCAGTCAGCCCGTTGCCGAGTGCGTTGATGCCACCACGACCATCGTCGCGGATACGCATGACGAGCCGATCGGTTCCGGCAATCACCGTGACCTCGACCCGGTGGGCCGCAGCGTGCCGCTGCACATTGGTCACGGCTTCGCGCAGTGCCAGTGCCAGGCAGGTCTCGACGTCCGGCGGCAGATCCTGCGGATCGCGCCAATACTCCATACGCACGCCGGCGGCTTCCAGCAGCAGTCGCGCCGAGGCCAGCTCGGCGGCCATCGCCGCGGCGCGGATTCCACTGACGGCGCTGCGGACCTGCGACAGTGCGTCGCGGGCCACGCGCGCAACATCGGCCATTTCACGGCGGGCGGCCCGCGAGTCGCGCTCGATCAGGCGCCCTGCCAGTTCCGATTTCAGCGCCACCATCGACAGCGTGTGCCCGAGCAGATCGTGCAGGTCGCGGCCGATGCGTTCGCGCTCCGCGCTGGCCGCGAGCCGCCGAACCTCTTCGTGCGACAGGCGCAGTTCCGCGTTCTTGCGCAGACCCGCCCACATCGAGTGCTGGCCGATCGACACCGCAAGGCCGATCACCAGCACCCAAGCCATGGCTTGCCACGGCCAGTGCAGCAGTTGTGCCTCCAGCGCCCAGACGAGCATCGCCGGCAGGATGAACGCGAGCACCCTGCGCACCGTCGGTTGCAGCGACAGGTACACGCAGGCGTAGATCAGGCAACAGCCGCTGGCGTAGCGGGCGATCGGCATGATCAACAGGGCCACCGCGATCAGCGTGAGCGCATACGCCGGCACCTCGCGCACCGGCCTCAGGTTGATGCACGCATAGAGCAGCAGGAACGCGGCCAGCGTCCCGAGGGTCACCGCCCACCAGCCGTTCGGCAACGGCATCCCGAAGATCACGTCGCCGAACATCCAGAACACCCAGATCAGGTTCCAGAGCATCACCCAGCGGCCCTTGCGTCCTTTCGAACACATCAGGATCAGCGAACCGGGGGCGGGGGTGAAAAATTGGCGGAACATGTTGCGTCCGGGAATCTCGAAGGAATGAATTTGCACAGTCATGGTACGCCGACCGCCGCCTGCCAGTGGTCGGCGTTCACCACACGAACGGCACGAACCGCCGGGTGCGGCGCATGTATTCCCGGTATGGCGGGCCGAGGTCCGCGCACAGCGCCTGTTCCTCGACGCGAACGCGCCAGCCATAGCCGATCGCCACGCCCAGCATGATCACCAGCCAGCTTGCCCAGTTGGTCATTGCGAGCCCGGTGCCGAGGAACATCAGCAAGGAACCGCTGTAGGACGGATGGCGGATCAGCCGGTACGGACCGGTTTCGACGACGGTCTGGCCGGGCCGGGTGGCGACGTCGCGGGTG
>JBOHYO010000184.1:0-2897 GCA_050737935.1 Rhodanobacteraceae bacterium | reverse complement strand
TTCGAGATCGGCAAGGCGCCTTTTCGATTCCGCGTCTTTTTCCTTCTTCAACATTTCGCGCTGGATCTTGAGCTGGATCAGCCGGCGTTCGAGACGATCCAGTTCCTCCGGCTTGGAATCGATTTCCATGCGGATGCGCGAGGCGGCCTCGTCCATAAGGTCGATGGCCTTGTCGGGCAACTGGCGGTCGGTGATGTAGCGGTTGGACAAAGTGGCCGCCGCGACGATGGCGGGATCGGTGATCTCGACGCCGTGGTGCACGGCATAGCGCTCTTTCAAACCACGCAGGATCGCGATGGTGTCCTCGACGTTGGGTTCGCCCACGAACACCTTCTGGAAGCGCCGCTCCAGCGCGGCGTCCTTCTCGATGTACTTCCTGTATTCGTCCAGCGTGGTGGCGCCGATGCAATGCAGCTCGCCGCGCGCCAGCGCGGGTTTGAGCATGTTGCCGGCGTCCATCGCGCCTTCGGCCTTGCCGGCACCGACCATCGTGTGCAACTCGTCGATGAACAGGATGATCTGGCCTTCCTGCTTTGAAAGGTCGTTCAACACGGCTTTCAGGCGTTCCTCGAACTCGCCACGGAATTTCGCGCCCGCGATCAACGCGCCCATGTCGAGCGCCAGCAGGCGCTTGTTCTTCAGGCCTTCCGGCACCTCGTCCTTGACGATGCGCTGCGCGAGGCCCTCTGCGATCGCGGTCTTGCCGACACCGGGTTCGCCGATCAGCACCGGGTTGTTCTTGGTGCGGCGGGAAAGCACCTGGATCACCCGGCGGATCTCCTCGTCGCGGCCGATCACGGGGTCGAGCTTGCCGGTTTCGGCGCGCGCGGTCATGTCGAGTGTGTATTTCTCGAGCGCCTGACGCTGGTCTTCGGCGCCTTCCGATTGCACCTTCTCGCCGCCGCGGAGCTTCTCGATCGCGGCCTCGAGGTTCTGCTTGTTGGCGCCCGAAGCCTGCAGCGCGCGGCCGACGTCGCCCTTGTCCTCGAGGCAGGCCAGCACGAACAATTCGGACGCAATGAACTGGTCGCCACGTTGCTGGGCCAGCTTGTCCGTGAGGTTGAGCAGGCGGTTCAGTTCGTTCGAGACATTGATGTTGCCTTCCTGCCCCGAGACGCTCGGCAGGCGGTCCAGGATCTCGCCCACTTCGCGGCGCAGCAGCGGCACGTTGACGCCGGCCTGCGCCAGCATCGGCGCCGTCGAGCCGCCCTGCTGGTCAAGCAGCGCAGCCACGACGTGCGCGGGTTCGAGCATGTTGTGGTCGCGCCCGACCGCGAGCGATTGCGCATCGGAAAGCGCCTGCTGGAACCGCGATGTCAGTTTGTCGGTGCGCATGGCGATGGCGGCCTTTGGCTATCCATTCGATCCGAAAAGATGCGGCCAAAGCGCGGCGCTTCAAGCACGACCCCCTCTCCCCCAAGCGGGCGCATCGCTTGGGGGAGAGGGCTCGGGGTGAGGGGGACAGGCCACGGCAAATTTCGAAGCCAACTGGCGAACGGACGTAGAAATCCGGTCGGCCACGCGGCCCGTCAACGACGTGAATCGCGCGTTCACGGCCGCTCGGGCACAATATGTGGTCGTGCAACCGACTTCCCGCCAGGCATCGACCGCCCGCGATACTGCCATCGCCCCGCTGCCGGCGCCGCCTGTCCCCGGCGACGACGATGGCTGGGCGCTGTTCCTGGACGTCGACGGCACCTTGCTGGACTTTGCCCGGCACCCGGACGAAGTCGAAGTTGCCGAGCACCTGCACGATGACCTCGCCCGCCTCAGGATTCGGCTGGAGGGGGCAGTCGCGCTGCTGAGCGGCCGGTCACTGGAGCAGCTCGATTCGCTGTTCGGTTGGCGCGACCATGCCGCTGGCGGGTTGCACGGTGCCGAATTGCGGACGCCGGACGGCAAGCAGCACTTCACCGGCGACGAGGACTCATTCACGCGGATTCGCGCGCGCGCGGCGACGCTGGTCGGCGAGGTGCCCGGACTGGTGCTGGAGGACAAGCTCCGCGCGCTCGCCCTGCACTACCGGCATGCGCCGGGAGCCCGTCGGGCGGCCGAACGGATCGCGCGGACCTTGCTTCGCCACACCGGTGACGGCTATGTGGTGCAGCGCGGTGACCAGGTCATCGAGCTGAAACCCGCCGGCGTGGACAAGGGCCGCGCGCTCGAGGCACTGATGCAGATCGCGCCCTTCCGGGGGCGCCGTCCCTGGATGCTCGGCGACGACCTGACCGACGAGGACGCCTTCCACCGGGTCAATGCGATGGGCGGCACCAGCGTCATCATCGGGGATCGCCGGCCGACGGCCGCGCTCTGCGCAATCCCCAGCCCCGCGGCGGTGCGCGCGTGGCTGCACGCGCTGGCGGATACCTGACGCCGTCCGAGGCAGGACCGTTACCCATTCCCAAAGGAGACCTACGTGGCCAGCAAAACGTCCCGACCGAAATCTTCCGCACGCAAGCGCGCTGCCCGCGGCGCCCCGAAAAAGGGGAAGTCCGCGACCAGCGATTCGTCCGGAACGAAAGCCTCGGCACGCAAGCGCACCGCACGGGGCGGCGCCAGGGAGGCAGGCTCCGCCTCCCGCAAATCCTCCGGAACGAAGTCCGCTGCGCGCAAACAGGCGCGTGCATCCGCATCGCGCGGCCGCCGCCGAACGTCGGACAAGCGGCCGCCCACCGAAGCGCCAATATCGACGGCCGACCATACGTGGGAAGCCAGTCTCGATCTCGGCATCATCGGCAACGGCACCATCAACGCCTTGATCGATGCCCGCGGCCGGATCGTCTGGCACTGCGTGCCGGCCTTCGACGGCGACCCGGTGTTCTGCTCGCTGCTTTCGCCGAAACTGGGAGACACGGGATTCTTCGACATCGCGCTGGAGAACGAGACGAAGCGGCAGC
>JBOHYO010000183.1:0-9039 GCA_050737935.1 Rhodanobacteraceae bacterium | reverse complement strand
GCCACGGAATGCGCTCGTCGGCAATGGCGTCCACCCGCAGGAATGGATTCGCGGCGCGTTCCTCGGCCAGCCGGGCCGGCAAGGTCGGCTCGCCGCGTTCGAGTCGGGCGCGCGCATCCTCCATGCGCGATTGCAGGGCAGCGTTGTCGGGATCCACGCTGATCGCGAAGCTGGCGTTCGCCAAGGTGTATTCGTGCCCGCAGCAGATTTTGGTATCGCCCGGCAAATCCGCGAGCCGGTCCAGCGAAGCCAGCATCTCGTCCGGCGTGCCTTCGAACATCCGTCCGCAGCCGAGGCTGAACAAGGTATCGCCGCAGAACACCAGGCCTTCGCCGTGGTAGGCGATGTGGCTGCGGGTGTGGCCGGGCACCTCGATGACCTCGAAGCGCGCCGCGGGCGCGGGTATCTCGATCACGTCGCCGTCGCCGACGCGGGTCGCGGCGAGACGGATGCGGTCATCGACCGGTGCGTAGATTTTGGCGTCCGGAAACAGCGCCTTCAATTCCGCGGTGCCGCCGATATGGTCGGCGTGATGGTGGGTGAGCAGGATGGCCGACAGCGTGCGCCCCTCCTCCGCGAGCGCGCGCAGGACCGGCTCGGCTTCACCGGGGTCGACCACCAGCGCCGTGCCGGACGCGGGACCGGAGAGCAACCAGATGTAGTTGTCGCGCAGGGCGGGCAGGGCACGCAGGGACGACATGGCGGGTTCGGCGAAAACTCGACCTTAACAGTCGTGCGGAGCGCGTTCGTTAGTTCGACGTTAACGGTAAACCTGCGGCTTATCGTTTGCTCATGAATCCGTCACAATGCTGACCGAGCAATGATTACCGACGCTGCGATTGCATACCACGATGCCGGCTTCCAGATCCGACGCGCACGATCCTGCCCTGGCGGCGATCGGCGCTGACGCATCTACGGTCTGCGCGCGCCGCCTGACGCGGATCGCGGGGATCCATGCCCTCGTGCTGGACGGCATTTCGCTGCCGGAGCCGCTGGTGGAAGGCGTAGCCTGCTGGACCATCCTGGAGCGGGACACCTCCGGCGCCGGATGGCGGGGTCCGCTCCGGATGGATGTGCACGAGCTTCCCTTCGGCGATGAATCCTTCTGTGCGGTGCTGGTGCGCTTTGCCGAACATGCGGCGGTCACGCCGGAAGATCTCGCCCCGGAACTGGCGCGGGTACTTGCCAATCACGGCACCCTGCTCATTTCCGGACTGCACCCCCGTTCGCTGTGGCGCGCCGGCTTGGCGCCGCGACGCTGGGAGCGCGCACTGCGCGCCGCCGGCCTCGATGTGGCGCCGGCGATACGCTGCGGCTCCCCCTGGCCACGTACCCGCGGCGCGGCCGGCATTCCGAAGTGGCTGGTGCGCGGCATGGGCGGCGCCTATGTGATCGAGGCGCACGGGCGGACCATCACCGCGATACCGCTGCGCAAATCCGCATCCAGCCGCCGGACCGTCGACCAGAAGGCGTTTTTGCCAGGCGCCCATCGAAAGTCGCTGCACGGCCTGCTGCGCTCGGCAACCTCCGGATTGCGGGCGCCCCGGCGATTTTCCCGGACGCGCGCATGACCGCAGACGGTTCGCGTATCGTCGAGGTGTTCACCGACGGAGCCTGCCTGGGCAATCCCGGTCCGGGCGGCTGGGCGGCGCTGCTGCGCTGGCGTGACACCGAAAAGCTGCTCGCGGGGGGAGAAGCCGCCACCACCAACAACCGGATGGAACTGATGGCGGCGATCCGGGCGCTGGAGGCATTGAAACGGGAATGCGACGTGTTGCTCACCACCGACTCGCAATACGTCCGGCAAGGCGTCGAGCAGTGGCTGGCCCGGTGGCGGGCCAATGGCTGGCGAACTGCCGGCAAACAACCGGTCAAGAATCAGGATCTGTGGGAACGCCTGGCGGCGGCGTCGGAGCGCCATCGGGTGCGCTGGACGTGGGTGCGCGGGCACAGCGGGCATCCCGAAAACGAACGGGTCGATCGTGCCGCCCGCGCCGAGGCGGAACAACTCAAGGAGCTGGCGTGACACGCAAAGTCATCCTTGATACCGAGACGACCGGACTCGAGGTCGAACGCGGCCACCGCGTGATCGAGATCGGCTGCGTGGAACTGGTCGACCGGCGCCCGAATGGACGAACGTTCCAGCGCTACCTGAATCCCGAGCGCAACATCGAAGCGGGCGCAGTGGCGGTGCACGGCATCACCGACGAGTTCCTGCGCGACAAGCCGAAGTTCGCGGACATCGTCGAGGATTTCCTGGCATTCGTCGATGGCGCGGAACTGCTGATCCACAACGCCGCGTTCGACACGGCGTTCCTGGATGACGAGCTGAAGCGCGCCGGTCCGGCGTACGGCAAGCTCGCCGAGCGCGTGACGATCGTCGATACCCTGGCGCTTGCGCGCCGGAAGTATCCGGGCCAGAAGAACACCCTGGATGCGTTGTGCAAGCGGCTCGGCGTGGACAACAGTGGCCGCAAGGTTCATGGGGCCTTGCTGGACGCGCACCTGCTGGCGGACGCATGGATCGCCATGACCGCCGGCCAGGCGGCGCTGGTGCTCGACAGCGGACCTTCCGGCGCGGCGGCTGGCGCGGTCGTGGCGGGAATGGCGATCGGCAAACTGGCCACGCGGCCGCGCGTGCTGCGCGCATCAGCCCTCGAAGCGGCTGCGCATGCCGCACGGCTGGACGCGCTGGACGAGGCCAGCGGTGACGGCAGCCTGTGGCGGCGGGTCGAGGGCGTCGATAAGGCGTGCGCGTAGCGAGAAGCCGCGCCCGGTGCCAGTGTGGCGCGTGCCGCTGCGGCGGCAACAGGGTACACGCGCTCAGCGGATCCGGACGAGCACGGCCGTGATGTTGTCGCGCCCGCCGGCATCGAGCGCCGCCAGCAGCAGGTGATCGATGCATTCCTGCGCGGCGAGATCGGTACGCGACAGCACCGCGGCAATGCGGGCGTCGTCCAGCTCCTCGGTCAGGCCATCGGTACACAGCAGGAACTGCATGCCCGCCGAGCAGCGTCCCGTCAATGGCTGGATCTTCAAGGCTTCCGGCGGGGTGATGCCGAGCGCCTGGGTGATCTGGTTGCGTTGCGGATGGCTGCGCGCTTCGTCGGCAGTGATGGTGCCTTGCTCGACGAGTTCCTGGACCACCGAATCGTCCCGCGAAAGCTGCTTCAGTGAGCCCTGCGACCACAGGTAGATGCGGCTGTCGCCGACGCAGGCGATTTCGAAGCTGTAGTCGCCGCCGAGCCTCAGAGCCGCAAGCGTGGTGCCCATCGGCGCCATGGATGCATCCGGGTGGGGGTACGCCAGGATCTCGTCGTTGGCGCGCAGTGCTGCGTCGCTCAGCCCCTTGCCGCCACGGGCCGAACCCACCACCGCATCCCTGGCCAAGGCGCTGGCGAGCTCGCCGTGCTCGTGTCCGCCCAGACCGTCGGCGACCAGAAAGAGCCCGAGATCCGCGTCGGCCCAGTAGGTGTCCTCGTTGTGCTCGCGACGCAGCCCTGCGTGGGTCGCGTGTCCGAATTCGATCATGGCGCGGCGGTGTCGGCGCTGGTCCGGCGGCCCGGCGTGGGTTGCGGCTTCAAGCGCCGCTTCCACCCGATTCCAGGCGCGACGAGAACACCTTCAGTTCGCGCATGATGCGCAACAGGTGCCGATGCAGCTCCTCGTTTTCGGGCGTCGGGGTGCTGCCGGTTTCGTGGTATACCAGCGCGAGCCACAGCGCCAGCCCGCGCATGCGCACCTGCACGTTGTCGGAGCGGGCGCGGTCGAGCCCCACCTCGAGGCCGCCGATGTCGACGCCGTCTTCGGTGTGCGTTCCATACAGCGAAGGGCTCGAGCTTTGCGCGACGTTGTCGCATTCGCGCCCGATCAACTCGGCGAGTTGATCGCGATACGAGCGCGGCAGTTCCAGGCACCGCTGCTCGATTTCACCGAGCTGACGCCGCAGGCGCGCGTTGCGGCCCATGGCCGTGACGCGCGTGACGAGACGCCGGAGGTAATTGCCCCCCGATTTGGGACGATCCAGAACCAACGATGGATTCCTCACACAGATTCACCATTCCCCTGTGTCCCGCGATTGTGCCCTGAACGCAGGTTGGCTACAAATGCCCCAGCCGCTGGCCAACCTGAACGTGCGCTTCGGCGACGAACGCCGGATCGAAGCGTCCGGGCGCCGACAGCAGCACGATCACCGTGGATCCCATTTCGAAACGCGCCATTTCGGCGGACCGTGCCAGCCGGATGCCCCGGCCGCGCCAGTCCCTTCGCGACACCTTGCGCGCGTGGGCGGGCACCTCGGGGCCGTCCCACACGGTCGAGATCCCCGATACCAGCATGGCACCGACCAATGCCACCATGAAAGGACCCTTCGTGCCCTCGAAGTGGCATGCCAGCCGCTCGTTGCGCGCGAACAGGCGCGGGATGGATGCGACCGGGCCGGGCGCGACGCTGAACAGGCGCCCCGGCACGTGGACGGTCTCGATCAGTTCGCCTTCCAGCGGCATGTGCACGCGGTGGTAGTCGCGCGGGGACAGATACAGCGTGGCAAAGCTTCCATCCCGGTAGTGTGCGGCTGCGGTCTCGTCGGCCAGTAACTCGGCAACCGTGTAGCGGTGGTCCTTGGCCTGCAAGATGCGGCCGGCTTCGACATCTCCGATCTGGCTGATCCTGCCGTCGACAGGGCTGACGATGGTGGCATCATCTCCCTCCGCGCGCCGCGCGCCTGGTCGCAGCGCGCGCGTGAAGAACGCATTGAACGTAGGGTAGGCACGCGGATCGGACTGCGCGGCTTCCTGCAGATCCACCTGATAGGTACGCACCACGCGACCGATCAGGAAGTCCTTCCATGGGCGCCAGGTCCAGCGCGTCGCGGCACGCACGATGCGGCTCAGCGTTTTTTGCGGAACGATGTGCTGGACGAGCGTGGATACGCGCATCGCGGCAGTTTAATGGACTCGGGACTCGGGGCCCGGACTCGGACTAGGGGAACCGCGAGTCGGTTGGAAAGCCGAAGTCCATGCGCAGGGCGCTCGCCTATACTGCGCCATTCGCCTCCGGCCCGTGCATGAAAGAGCTTCGCACCATCGTCGACCTGATCCGCTACGCCGCCAGCCGGTTCAACGCGGCCGGGCTCACCTTCGGCCACAGCCACGACAATGCCATCGATGAGGCCACGCACCTGGTGCTGTCGAGCCTGCACCTGCCGCCAGACCTGCCTCCTGCCTACGGGAGCGCGCGCGTCACCTCGGAGGAAAAATCACGTGTGCTGGACCTGGTCGATCGCCGTATCGATACGCGCGAACCGGTCGCGTACCTGGTTGGCGAGGCGTGGTTCGCCGGCATGCCGTTCAAGTCGGATCGGCGGGCACTGGTGCCGCGCTCGCCGATCGCCGAACTGGTCGAGGACGGATTTTCGCCGTGGCTGGATGGGCAGGACGTCCGGCGCGCACTGGACCTTTGCACCGGGTCGGGTTGCATCGGCATCGCCATGGCCGCGCATAACTCGCGTTGGCGCGTGGACGTCGCCGACATCAGCGACGACGCCCTGGCGCTCACCCGCGAGAACATCACGTTGCATCAGCTCGATTGCCGGGTACGCGCGATGCGGTCCGACCTGTTCGCCGGCCTGCCGGGCGAGCGCTACGACTTGATCGTTTCGAATCCGCCGTACGTCACCGAAGCCGAATTCGCGGCATTGCCGGGCGAATACGCGCACGAGCCGAAGCTCGGTCTCACCGCCGGCGCGGACGGCCTCGATATTGCACTGCGGATCCTGCGTGACGCGCCCGATCACTTGACCGATCACGGACTGTTGATCGTCGAAGTCGGCGAGAGCGAGCGCGCCCTGGTGGAATTGCTGCCCAAAGTGCCGTTCGTCTGGATCGAGTTCAAGGTCGGGCCGATGGGTGTGTTCGCGCTGGAGCGTCACGACCTGGCCGCGCACGCAGATGCCATCCGTGCCGCGGCGGATGCGCGCTGACCGTGGAGATCGTCACCGCGCGCCTGCGGCTGGATGACCTGCGCGAGGAAGATGCCGAAGCCATGTTTGGGTATCGCGGCGATCCCGCGGTGAGCCGCTATCAGGGCTGGAAGCCCGAATCGGTGGTGGACGCCGCGCGCTTCATCGCAGCACAGCAAGGGGTGGCGCCCGACGTTCCCGGCACGTGGTGGCAGCGCGCAATCCGCCTGCGCGATTCGGGAGAGTTGATCGGCGACCTCGGCCTGCATTTCCTGGACGATGCGGCCGTCGAGTTGGGCATCAGCCTCGCGCCTGCGCACCAGGGCCACGGATACGCGCGCGAAGCCGTGGAAGTCATGCTCGATTTCGCGTTCGGCGGGTTGCACAAGCCGCGCGTGATCGCGCTGGTCGATCCGCGCAACACGCCCAGCATCCGCTTGCTCGAAGGCCTGGGCATGCAACGCAGTGGCAGTCAGCCGGATTCCCTGGTGTTCGCGCTGCGGGCCAGTGACTGGCTGGCCACGCCGTCCGACGAAGACAGGTAAGCTTGCGCGGGTTCCCGCTCGCGGATCGCGCACCGTGTCCTCCAACACTTTCGGCAAACTGCTGAGCGTCACCACCTTTGGCGAATCGCACGGGCCGGCGATCGGCTGCGTGATCGACGGGTGTCCGCCGGGCATCGCGATCACGCCGGAAGAATTCGCGCATGACTTGGCGCGGCGGGCCACCGGCAGGTCCCGTTATACCTCCCAGCGGCACGAGGCCGACGAGGTGGAAATCCTGTCCGGGATGTACGAGGGCACGACCACCGGCACGCCGGTCGCGCTGCTGATCCGCAACACCGACGCGCGTTCGAAGGATTACGACGACATCGCGCGGACCTTTCGTCCCGGCCACGCCGACTACACCTATTGGCAGAAATACGGGATCCGCGATCCGCGCGGCGGCGGGCGTGCGTCGGCACGCGAGACGACAATGCGCGTCGCTGCGGCGGTGATCGCGAAGAAATGGTTGCGCGACAAGCACGGCGTCGAGGTGCGGGGCTGGTTGGCGCAGATGGACGACATCGTGCCCGATCTGGCGGACGCGACCACGATCGAATTCGGCGTGGTGGATTCCAATCCATTCTTCTGGCCGGTCATCGCGCAGGTGCCCGAGTTGGAACGACGCATCAATGCGCTCCGCAAGGCCGGAAATTCCTGCGGCGCGCGCGTGAGCGTGGTCGCGACCGCGGTGCCGCCCGGCTGGGGCGAGCCGGTGTACGGCAAGCTCGACGCGGAACTCGCCTCGGCGTTGATGTCGATCAACGCGGTCAAGGGCGTCGAGATCGGCGACGGCTTCGCCTGCGTGGCCCAGAAAGGCAGCGAGCATCGGGACGAAATGCGTATGGACGGCTTCACGTCCAATCACGCGGGCGGGATCCTCGGCGGCATCAGCAGCGGCCAGGACATCGTGGCCTCGATTGCGCTGAAGCCGGCGTCCAGCATTCCGATGCCGGGGCGCAGCGTGAACCTCGATGGCGAGGAGGTGGAAGTACGCACCACGGGCCGCCATGACCCATGTGTCGGCATCCGTGCGACGCCGATCGCCGAGGCGATGGTGGCACTGGTGCTGATGGACCATGCGCTCCGGCACCGCGCGCAGTGCGGCGACGTCGGCAAGGTGGCGCCACTCATCGCATAATGGCCAATCCAACCCCGAGTCCCGATTTTCCGGTACCCCGTCCGTGAACAAGAAAACGCAATACAACATCGCCGTGGTCGGCGCCACCGGTGCGGTCGGCGAAACCCTGCTGTCGATCCTCGAGGAACGCGTGTTTCCGGTAGCCGAACTGGTTCCGCTGGCCAGCGAACGTTCTGCCGGGAGCACGCTGAAATTCCGCGGCAAGCAGGTGACCGTGCGCGATCTCGCGGCCTACGACTTTTCCGGCATCGACATCGCGTTCTTTTCGGCCGGCGGCAGCGTCAGTCGAGAACACGCGCCGCGCGCCGCGAAAGCTGGTGCGGTGGTGATCGACAATACCGCCGAGTTCCGTTACGTCGATTCCGTGCCGCTGGTGGTGAGCGAAGTCAATCCGCACGCAATCGCCGAATACACCAATCGCAATATCATCGCCAACCCGAACTGCTCGACGATGCAGATGCTCGTCGCGCTGGCGCCGATTCATCGTGTGGCGGGTATCGAGCGGATCAACGTGGCGACCTACCAATCCGTGTCCGGCGCCGGGCGTTCGGGGATGGAGGAACTCGCCCGCCAAACCGCGGACCTCCTCAATTTCCACGGGATCGAGCCGGAAAAATTCAGCGCCCAGATTGCCTTCAACGTGATCCCGCAGATCGATGCCTTCCAGGACAACGGTTACACCCGGGAAGAAATGAAGATGGTGTGGGAAACCCGCAAGATCCTCGAGGACGACGCGATCCAGGTGAACCCGACCTGTGTGCGCGTCCCGGTGTTTTTTGGCCACTCCGAAGCCGTGCACATCGAGACTCGGGAGAAGATCGATGCGGCGACCGCGCGCGCATTGCTGGAAGCCGCGCCGGGCGTCGTGGTGGTCGACGAGCGCAAGCCCGGGGGTTATCCGACGCCGGTCGGCGCTGCCGCGGGCAAGGATGCCGTGTTCGTGGGCCGCATCCGCGAGGACATTTCGCATCCCACCGGGCTGGATTTGTGGGTGGTTTCCGACAACATTCGCAAGGGGGCGGCGCTGAATGCGGTGCAGGTCGCGGAAATCCTGGTTCGCGAGTACCTTTGAAGCAGGAGCGGGGAGCAGGGTTGTACAGTGTCCATGCTTGGCTTATGTTCGGGAGGGAAGAGCCGTGGAGATGTGGCCCATGATGTCGCGAAGCCGATGGATGTTGTCGGGAATGGTGTGTCTGCTCGTGGCCATCGGCATTCCGGCCATGGGGCAGGGCGCTGCTGCGGGGAGCGCGGGCAACAAGACCTTGCAGGGGCAGTTGAAGGATGTCGACGCGAAGATTGCCAGTGCGCGCACGCATAACGCCGAACTGCAGGCGAGGGTGGCCAAGATGGAACGGCAAAATGCCGACCGCCAGAAGCAGTTGCAGCAACGGGACCAG
>JBOHYO010000182.1:0-2704 GCA_050737935.1 Rhodanobacteraceae bacterium | reverse complement strand
TCGTTGCGCTGCACGTCGATCCGAAGACCATCGACGACATCCGCGCCGGCAAACCGGTTGCGCACGGCCAGGCAGTGATCCGCGCACCGATTGCGGGCACCGTGGTCGAGAAATCGGTCGCGCCCGGGCAAACGCTCGCGGCCGGTACCACGCCGTGTTTCACGATCGCCGACACCTCGAAGATGTGGGTGATGGCTCACGTGTTCGGCGACGACATCGAGCGCTTGCGTGCGGGCGACCCCGCGAAGGTCATGACAGGCGCCGGCGGCAAGCCGATCGACGGCACCGTCACCAACGTCGGCGCGGTGGTCGACCCCGGTACCCGGTCGGTGAACGCGCGCGTCAGCGTCGACAATCCGGACGGCGCACTGAAAAAACAGATGTACGTGACCGTGCACATCCGCTCGCACGAGCAGCATCGCGGGTTGCTGATCCCGGATTCCGCGGTGCTGCGCGATGACGAGAACCTGCCGTTCGTATACGTGGTGGAGAAGGATGGCGGATACGCGCGACGTTCGGTTTTGCTCGGAACGCGGGTCGGCGACCATTACGTGATTCCCCAAGGGCTTCATGCCGGCGACAAGGTCGTTGCGGACGGCAGCATCTTCCTGCGCTTCATCCAGTCGCAATGAGCGCGCGGATGCCGCAAGGCGAAACGCCGCGCAAGGTTTCATTGATCAACCGCATCGTTGCGTTCGCGCTGCAGCAGCGTCTCCTGATCGTGCTGCTGTCGCTCGGGCTCGCGGCGGCCGGCGTATGGGCCTACCAGGTCCTGCCGATGGATGCGTATCCGAACCTGTCGCCGCCGATGGTGGACATCGTCGCGCAGTGGCCGGGCCATTCCGCGGAGGAAGTCGAGCAACAGATCACGGTGCCCCTGGAACTCGGGATGAACGCGATCCCGGGCCTCGTCACCAAGCGTTCGATTTCGCTATACGGGTTGTCCGACGTCACGCTCACCTTTGCCGACGGCACCGATCCCTATTTCGCGCGCCAGCGGGTGTACAACCGCCTGCCCGGCATCGCCCTGCCGGAGGGCGTGTCCTCGGACATAGGGCCGCTGTCCCCGCCGTCCGGCCTGGTGTACCGCTACGTGCTGCAGAGCACCGACCGCTCGCCGATGGAGTTGAAGACCCTGCAGGACTGGGTGATCGCGCCCCAGTACCGTTCGGTGGAAGGAGTTGCCGACGATTCGGGTTTCGGCGGCGGCACCATGCAGTACAAGGTGCTGCTGGATCCGGTGAAGATCGCGGGGCTCGGCTTGTCGGTGTCGCAGGTGCAGGCGGCGCTTGCGGCCAACAACAGCAATGCCGGTGGTGGCTTCTACCAGCAGGGCGGACAGTTCTTCTACGTGCGCGGCCTGGGTCGCATCAAGACGCCCGAAGACATCCGCAACATCGTGCTCGCGGTGCACGACGGCACGCCGGTGCTGGTGAAGGACGTGGCCGGGGTGAAGGTCGGGATCGCGCCGCGGCTCGGCGAGTTTGGCTACATGGGCCAGGACGACGCGGTCGAAGGCGTGATCCTCGCGCTGACGGGCTCGAAGACCGAGGACGTGCTGAAGCGGGTCGAAGCCAAGACCAGGGAATTGAACGAAACGGTTCTTCCGAGGGACGTCAAGGTCCATCCGTTCTACGACTTGACGACGCTGATCGACCAGACCAAGGGCGTGGTGATGCACAACCTCACCATCGGCCTGGTATTGGTGATCGTGGTGCTGGTTTTCTTCCTGTACGACCTGCGTGCCGGGCTGATCGTCGCGGTCACGATACCCCTGGCATTGCTGTTCGCGTTCCTGTGCCTGGATTTGAAGAACGCCTCGGCCAATCTGCTGTCGATCGGCGCGGTGGACTTCGGGATCCTCGTGGATGGTGCGATCTTCATGGTCGAGAACATCTTCCGCGAGCTCGGCGAAAGGCGCGGCACCGACTACGAGATTCGGGAAGTGATCCTCTCCGCCGCCGCCGAGATCGACCGGCCGCTGGTGTACGCCGTCGCGGTGATCGTCGCGAGCTTTCTGCCGATCTATTTCCTGACCGGACCGTCGGGCACGCTGTTCAAGCCGATGGCGGACACGATGATCTTCGCGCTCATCGGCTCGCTGCTGGTGACGCTCACCTTGCTGCCGGTGCTGTGTGCGGTCTTCATGCGCAGCGGCGTGCGCGAGCGCCGCAACCGGGCCTACGAGTGGTTCAAGGCGTGGTACGTGCGCACGCTCGCACGCGCGCAGCGGGCGCCGTGGCGCGTGACGGCGGCGTCGGCGGTGCTGCTGGGCCTCGCCGTCCTGATGATGCAGGGCGTCGGCGCCGAGTTCATGCCGAGCCTCGATGAGGGCGCGCTGTGGGTGCGCGCAACGATGCCGTACACCATTTCCTTCGCAAAGGCGTCGGAAATCTCGCCGGAAATCCGCAAGGTGCTGATGTCATTTCCGGTCGTCACCACCGTGACGTCGGAACTCGGACGCCCCGACGACGGCAGCGATTCTACCGGCTTCTTCAACGACGAATTCTTCGTCGGCCTGAAGCCGTATTCGGAATGGAAGGGCAAGTACCGCGACAAGCAGGACCTGATCGGCGCGATCGACAAGAAGCTCGAGCGATTCCCCGGCATCCAGTTCAACTTCACCCAGCCCGCCGAGGATGCGGTGGACGAGGCCGAAACGGGCTTGAAGAGCGCGCTGGCGGTCAAGATCTACGGTCCGAAC
>JBOHYO010000181.1:0-5477 GCA_050737935.1 Rhodanobacteraceae bacterium | reverse complement strand
TCCCCACCCAGCGCTACGCGCTCGGCCTTCGGCCGCCTCCCCTTTGAAGGGGAGGGAGAAAAGCCGTGGCGCTGCATTTTTGAACGGAGGGAGAAGAGCGGTAGTGCTCGTGTTCGCGGGGCAATATGGGCAAGGACGGGCCTAAAGCCCTCCCCTTCAAGGGGAGGGTTGGGTGGGGATGGGGTTGCGTTACCAGCACCTTCGCGAAAGGGTCGTTACCGCGCCTGTTTCGCTGACGTCGGTGGTGGTGGTGCAGGCGCGGGCGGAGCCGCGGGCGGTGGTGGTGCGGCGGGTGCTTCCGCCGCGGATGGCATGGGTGGCATGGGCGGCATGGGCGGCGCGGGTGGCGGCGGGGGAGGCAACACCGCCCACCGCGGCGGCGTCTTGAACGCGAGCGCCAGGGTCTTGCCGTGGCGATGCACGGTCACGGTCACCGGTTTGTCGTCCGGTGCATCGCGGAAGGCGCGCAACGCGCCCTGCGGATTCTCCACCGGCTGCCCGCCGACTTTCGTGATCACGTCGCCGGGTTCGAGTTCCGGATAGCGCTTGGCGTCGCGCGACAACACCAGCGCTCCCTGGTCGGTGCCGAAATAGCGGCTGAGGCCGGAGTTCAGCGGCGCGAGGTTCAAACCCCACCACGGCGCCGTGATCTGCCAGCCGTGGGCATGGATCCCCGCCTCGATGGCTGCTTCCCGCGCATGCGAGGCATCGCGCATCGCCGAGTCGATCTGCCGCTGGATGTGCTGACGAAACTCGGGCGAGTTGACTTTCGCCGCGGCCTGGTTCGCCGCGCGCTCGGCTTCGCGCACGGTGGCACGCCAATCCGCACTCGAAAATCGCTCGGGGGTTGCCTTGAGGTGCAGCGTCTTGCCGTTGCGCTGCACGGTGAGCTGGACCGGCTCACCGACCCGCAATGTCGACAGGTTCCGGTCCGCGGCCTTGGCGGGAAAGGTCATGGATCTTGCATTGACCTCGGTAATGACGTCGCCGACTTGCACGCCGGCACGCTCGGCCGGGCTGCCGGGACTGACTGCGACCACGGTCGTACCCGCCTTGTCATGTCGCACCGCGACACCGAGCATGCCTTGCCTGCTATCAGAGAGATAGCGCAATGCGCTGGCGCTGGCTTGATCGCCGATCCTCGCGGACAACTCGGCCATGCGCTGGGCGAGATCGCTCATGTGCGCTTGCAGATCGGCCAGCTTTTGCGCGTCCGCGGCTTCGCGCGTGGCTGTCTGGCCGGCTCGTGCGGCGTCGGCGCCGGCCCGGGCGGCCTGGGCGCCGGCTCGTGCAGCGTTGTCAGCGGCGCGTGCGGCATCCGATCCGGCGCGCGCGGCATCGCTCGCGGCTTGGGCGGCGTCGGCACTGGATGTGGCACTTGGCGGCGCGGCCGCGGCGGCGCCGGCGAACAGCAACATCGGCAGCAAGATCAGGCGTTTCATGGCAGTCCTCGTCAAAGAAGGGTCGTTTCGTCAGGCGTGGCACGCGTGTGTTCGGCCACGGCATACGGCTGCAGGTGCAGGAGGCCCAGCCGCTGCAACAATGTGATGCGGTGCTGCCAAAGGTCGGTGAGGGTCGTGGGGTCGCGGGCGGCGGAGAGTTGCAGGTCGATCATCCCGATGCGGTCCTGCAGGGACACCGCTTGCGCCAGCGCGCGACCGTTCAACGGCGCGCCGTGGTCGTCGAGGTTCTGCACCCAGGTTTGCCATTGCGATGAACTCGCCTGGAGCGCGGCGAGGTCAGCAGCGGCCGGCGCCTGGGTGGATCCGCCGGCGGTTTGCGCGAGCTGGACCGGCGCCGGCGCATGTACCGAGCCATGCGGCCACAGCAGCGCCAGCGCGAGGCAAGCGGCAAACGCGGGGGGCAGGGTGAACCACACGGTCCTGCGGGTGCGGCGACGGCGACGGATCCGCGCGGCGAGCTCGGGCCACGCGTCGCGGTTGGAGTATGCGGCCGGCAGCGCGCGCAGCGCGGCAGCCAGTGCGTCGTCGTCGTTCTCTGCATTCATGCGGTAGTGGTCGGGCCGGTCGTGCATGGCGTGTCCTCCACTTGTGGCACCAGCAATTCGCGCACGCGCCGGGTGGCGCGCGCGAGCTGGGATTTGGAAAAGCTCACCGAGCGCCCGAATTGCCTGGCGATCTCGACATGCGTGTAGCCTTCGACGTGGTACAGCCAGAGCACCGCGCGCGCGGTATCCGGAAGGCGGTTCAGCGCCTGGTCCAGCGTCGCGGAATCGACCCGCGCCCATGGCACCGGCGCTTCGTTCTCGATCCGTGATTCGTCCAGCACCTCGATGATGTGCAGGTGGTCGTGGCGCAACTGCATCAGGGCCTCGTTCACCACGAGCTTGCGCAGCCAGGCGGCGAATGGCGCGTCGCCGCGATATTGGCGGGCGCGTTCGAACGCCTTCAGCAAAGCGTCCTGCATCACTTCCTGCGCGACGTCGTTGCGGCCGGTCAGGCGCAGCGCCAGCGTCCATGCGGCGCCTTCGAATTGCCGGTACACGGACTCGAACGCCGCGAGATCGCCGTGTTGCAGGCGGCTCACCAGGCCCGGGTCCACGTGCTGCCGGAAGGTCGATGGCATGTCCACGACACAAGGATGCACCAGGATGCAAAAGGGTTGCATGGGGAAGAAGGATGGTGTCGCGAACGCTCCGCACGCGTGCGCTTTTGACTTTGCCCCTTCCCCTTCAGGGAGAAGGTCGGGATGGGGGTGGGGTTGGTACTTTGGGGGTCCCAACGTCAGCCGCGAAAACCCATCCCCACCCAGCGCTACGCGCTCGGCCTGCGGCCGCCTCCCCTTGAAGGGGAGGGAGAAGATCGCGAGCTCGCCTTGAAGGGAGGTGTACAGCAAACGGCTGTCCGCGTGGTGTCCGCGGACACTGTCCGCGTTCAGGCTCCGCTCACAAGCGCTTGAACAAACGAAAGAAATTCGGGCCTTGCGGTTGGCATCGCACTTGCTCCATGGAGGGTGTGGCCGCGCAATCCCGGCCGGAGACCCTGCATGAATATCCGTGACACCTCCGCAACCGATCGCATCATCAAGAAGCACATCAGCAGAAAGAAGCTGGCGATCTTCGCTGCCATTGGCGTGGCGGTGCTCATCCTGCTGGTGTGGCTGGTGCCGGGCGCGATCCGCCTTATGGGTGCGGGCTCATCGGTCAGTGCGTCGCGCCTGCAGGTCGCCACCGTCGAGCGTGGTCTGTTCGTGCGCGATATCGCGGCCGACGGTCGAGTGGTCGCGGCGGTAAGCCCGACGCTGTATGCGCGCGCGGGCGGCGCGGTGGTGCTGGAGGTGCACGCCGGCGACAAGGTCACCAAGGGCCAGGTGCTGGCGGTGATCGCGAGCCCCGAGCTGACCAACAAGCTGGCGCAGGAACAGAGCAACGGGGACGCGATGGAAGTCGCGTACCAGCAGGCGAAGATCGACGCCAACCAGCAGCGTTCCAAGCTGCAGGAGGCATACGACAACGCCAGGATCGATGAACAGAGCGCCGCCCGCGACCTCAAGCGGTACCAGCAGGCGTTCGAAAAGGGCGCGGTCTCCCAGCTCGACGTGGACCGCCACAACGACACGCACGAGAAGGCGCAGATCGAGCTGCGGCATGCGAAAGCCAACCTCGGCATGGACGATTCCAGCCTCGCGCTCGAGATCCGGGCCAAGAAGCTCGCCTACGAACGCCAGAAGCTGATGGTCGCGGACGTGCAGCGCCAGGTCGACGAATTGAACGTGCGCTCGCCGGTGAATGGTCAGGTCGGCCAGTTGTTCATCGCGCAGACCGCGACCGTGCCCAAGGACGCCAAGCTCCTGACTGTGGTCGACCTGTCCGCGCTGGAAGTGCAGGTGAACGTGCCCGAGAGTTTCGCGCGCGACCTCGCGCCCGGCATGCCCGCGGCGATCAGCGGCAACGGCAAGGACTGGAAGGGCGCGGTCAGCGCGATTTCGCCGGAAGTGGTGAATGGCGAAGTGATCGCGCGGGTTCGCTTCGAGGGCGACAAGACCAAGCAGTTGCGCCAGAACCAGCGGCTTTCCGTGCGCATCCTGCTGGACAAGCGCGAGAACGTGCTGACCGTTGCGCGCGGATCGTTCGTCGACGAATCCGGTGGCCGCTACGCGTATGTCGTGCGCGACGGCATCGCCTACAAGACGCCGGTGACATTGGGCCCAAGTTCCATCGACAAGGTCGAGATCCTGCAAGGCCTCAAGGAAGGAGACAAGGTCGTGGTCTCCGGCACCGACAGCTTCAACGGCGCGGCCAAGGTCGCGATCAGCGATTGAGAAGCCGGGACCGGGGACCCGGGACCCGGGACCCGATGTCCGGTGAGGTTACGACAGGAACTTGATTCCAGAATTTCGCCGATGCATCGCTTCGTAAAGAGCAATAAACCATGCCGCCCAACATTCCATCCAACCCATGAACGCGCACGTCGCGAAAGCCCGGCAACGAAGTCGGGTCCCCGGTCCCCGGTCCCAATCGACACGCCCCAACTCCACATTCATCGCGTCTACGCGCACCCACCTGAGGAATCCGCCATGTTGAAAATGACCCACCTGTCCAAGGTCTACCGCACCGAAGTGGTGGAAACCTACGCGCTCCGCGACTTCAACATCGACGTGCAGGAGGGCGAGTTCGTCGCGGTGATGGGGCCGTCCGGCTCCGGCAAGACGACGTTCCTCACCATCGCCGGGCTGCTGGAAAGTTTCACGGGTGGCGAGTACCTGCTGGACGGCACCGACGTCAGCGGGCTCGGCGACAACGCGCGCTCGAAGATACGCAACGAGAAGATCGGCTTCGTGTTCCAGAGCTTCAACCTGATCCCCGATCTCAACGTGCATGACAACGTCGAGGTTCCGCTGCGCTATCGCGGCATGAAGTCGGCCGAGCGCCAGCAGCGGATCCAGGATTCGCTGGAACGCGTGGGCCTGGCCTCGCGCATGAAGCACTATCCGGCCGAGTTGTCGGGCGGACAGCAGCAGCGCGTCGCGATCGCCCGCGCGCTTGCCGGTTCGCCGCGGCTGCTGCTCGCCGACGAACCGACCGGCAACCTGGACACCCAGATGGCGCGCAGCGTGATGGAACTGCTGGAGGAGATCCATCGCGAGGGCGCGACCATCGTGATGGTCACCCACGATCCAGAACTCGCCGCGCGTGCCCAGCGCAGCGTGCACATCATCGACGGCCAGGCAGTGGACATCGCCGAGGAGTCGCGGTTCCACGCGCCTTCGCGGCGGGCCGAGGCCGCTGCCGACGGAGGCGCGCTTTAAAAAAGCCCTCCCCCTCAGGGGGAGAGTTGGGTGGGGGTGGGTTTGCTTGATGGGCGAGCGGTAACCCATCCCCACCCCAGCCCTCCCCTTGAAGGGGAGGGAGAAGAGCGGTGCCTCCCTTGAAGGGGCGGCAGCAAGCGTTGCGTCCAGGGGATGTCGAAGCACATCGAGGTCCACACCATGAACATCCGCAAGCTCGTCGCAATCGT
>JBOHYO010000180.1:0-5115 GCA_050737935.1 Rhodanobacteraceae bacterium | reverse complement strand
CCGCAGTTGAATGTCCGCCACATTTCCTCGCGCGGCACCTTGCCTTCGCGCTGCAGCCAGTCGAACACGGCCGGCATTTCCCAACTCGATGAATCGATCGCGAGGCCGAGCCCGTCGGGCACCACGCGGATGATGTTTTCGGTGAGGCCGCCGCCGGTGATGTGGGCCATGCCGTGGATCACCGGGACCCGGGACCCGGGACTCGGGACTCGCAAAAGCTCCAGGATCGGTTTGACGTAGATGGTGGTGGGGGCCATCAGGGCGTCGGCAAGTGTCACACCGCCGAGGTCGAGATCGAGGGGCGAGCCCGCGCGCTCGACGATCCTGCGGATCAGCGAATAGCCGTTCGAATGCGGTCCGCTGGAGTCGACCCCCAGGATCACGTCGCCTGCGCGGACGGTGCTGCCGTCGACCAGTTCGGATTTCTCGGCCGCAGCCACGCAGAAGCCGGCGAGATCGTATTCGCCGGGCGGATACATGTCCGGCATCTCGGCGGTCTCGCCGCCGACCAGCGCGCAGCCCGCGAGTTCGCAGCCTTTTGCAATGCCGCCGACCACTGCGACGGTGGTGTCGACGTCGAGCTTGCCGGTTGCGAAGTAGTCGAGGAAGAACAGCGGTTCGGCACCCTGCACCAGCACATCGTTGACGCACATCCCCACCAGGTCGATGCCGATGGTGTCGTGGCGGTGCAATTGTTGCGCCAGTTTCAGTTTGGTGCCGACGCCGTCGGTGCCCGAGACCAGCACCGGTTCGCGGTACTTGTTCGAGAGATCGAACAGCGCTCCGAAGCCGCCGAGACCGCCCATCACCTCGGGGCGAAACGTTTTCGCGACCAGCGGCTTGATGCGTTCGACCACGGCGTTGCCGGCGTCGATGTCCACGCCGGCGGCGCGGTAGGAGAGGGCGTCGTTGCTGGAAGTCACGATGGCATCGGCGATTTGCGCCGCCAAGTGGCGGAACCGGCAATGATAGACGCTGGCGCCGCGATTGGGCAGACTGGCGGCTGCTGATCCAAGGGTCCCTGGCCATGATGCGAATTTTGCTGTCCCTGCTGCTGGCGTGCGGCGTGGCCGCCGGGGCGCTGGCCCAGACCGCCGCGCCTGCTGCCGCGCCTGCCGCGGTCTCCGCCAATCCCTACTCGGCGACCGTGCCGGTCGCGGGAACCAGCGACACCCAACGCGACGTCGCGATTTCGGCGGCGCTGGCCGGCGTCCTGCAACAGGTCTCGCCCGGCTTTTCCGCGCCCCCTGAGGTGCTCGCGCAAGCATCGGGCTACGTGCGCGCCTATCACTATCGCCGCGCGGCTACCGGCGGACTGGAATTGCAGGTGGACTTCGACCCCGGTGCGATCGGCAGGATGGTCGCCCAGGCACAGAACGCGGTCACCGGCACGGTGGCCGGACAACCTGGCGTGGCCGGTTCGGCGGCAGCCGTTGCGGCGGCACAAGCCGGCACCGGCACCCTCTGGGTGGGTGGCATCGAAAACGACCATGCGCTCGCTGCGCTGCTCTCCACCCTGCGCAATGACCCTGCGATGAGCGACGTGATTCCGGTCGCAGCCGAGGGTGACGGCGTATTGCTGCAGCTTACTTCCGATCAGCCGCTGGCGACGGCACTGGCGGGTCTCACCGGTCCTGCCGGCCATCTTGCTCCGGCTGCGCAGCCACATCCGGGCGCCGATGACAGCTTCCGTTGGGTGCCATGAGCATGCCCGGCTCGTGAGCGGAATGCGCCCAACCGGTGACGTTTCGTCAGGCGGTCCGTTGCGGCGCCTGCCGAATGCCATATCGGTATTGCGCATCGCCCTGGTTGCACCGCTCATCATCATGATCCTCGCCGGCCGCAATGAAACCGCGCTGGTGATCGCCGGCGTAGCCGGCGTGTCGGATGCCGTGGATGGCTATCTCGCGCGGCGCTTCCGGTGGCAGAGCCGGCTCGGATCGATCCTCGATCCGGTCGCGGACAAGCTGATGCTGGTCGGCTGCCTGGTCGCGCTGGGCTGGCTCGGGGAGGTGCCGCGCTGGCTGGTCGCGTTGGCGGTCGCGCGCGACGCGGTGATCGCGCTGGGCGCGCTGGCATGGCATCGTATCCTGCACACGTTCGAGGCACGGCCGAGCTGGCTGTCGAAGGCGACGACCGTGGCGCAAATAGGATTCGTCCTGCTGGTACTCGCCGACCGGACTTTCCGGTGGCAGGTTCCGATGATGATCCCGGTATGGATCGTTGCGGTCCTGACGGGGGCCAGCGGGCTCGACTACGTGGTGCGCTGGGGACTTCTGGCGCGGCGTGAACTCAACGCGGGGAAACACTCGACGTGACCAACCCACAGCGCTGGCAATGGCTGATCATCGCCGCCGTGGTCGGCTGGCTGGTCTGGCTGCTGTCGCCGATCCTGATGCCGTTCGTGCTGGCCGGCGTATTCGCCTATCTCGGCGATCCGCTCGTCGATCGGCTGGAACGCCTGCGCCTCGGCCGCGGACTCGCGGCGAGCCTGGTATTCCTGTTGATGCTGTTGATCGTCGCGATCGCCCTGGTATTGCTGGTGCCGTTCATCCAGCGGCAGGTGGCGAACTTCGTCGCGGCGCTGCCGGGTTACGTGGCGTGGATCAACCACAACGCGATTCCATGGCTGGAGGACAGGCTGCACATCCCGGCCAGCGAATTCGATGTCACCACGGTCATCGGGCGACTGCGCGGGAACGCCGGAACCGTGGGCGGCGTGGTGACCGCGGTGCTCGGGTACGCGACCCGATCGGGAATCGCATTGATCGGCGTCGGCGTCGCGGTGGTGCTGGTGCCGGTGGTGACGTTCTATCTGCTGCGCGACTGGGACAAGCTGGTCGCGCATGTCGACGAACTGCTGCCGCGCGAGGCGCAACCGACGATCCGCCGGCTCGCGCGCGAAACCGACAGCGTGCTCGGCGCGTTCGTGCGCGGCCAGTTGCTGGTGATGGTGGGACTTGCCGTGTACTACGCGGTGTCGCTGCGGCTGGTCGGTCTGGAAGTCGGCCCGCTGATCGGCATGATCGCCGGAGTGGTCAGCTTCGTGCCGTACCTCGGCTTCATCATCGGCATCCTCGCGAGCATCGTCGCGGCACTGGTGCAGTTTCACGACGGCTTCCACTTGGTGCTGGTGCTGGTGGTGTTCGGGATCGGCAATCTTCTGGAAAGTTACATCCTGGTGCCGAAGCTGGTCGGCGACCGGATCGGCCTGCATCCGGTCGCGGTGATCTTCGCGGTGCTCGCCTTCGGGGAACTGTTCGGCTTCATCGGCATCCTGCTGGCGCTCCCGATGGCCTCGATCGCGGTGGTGTTGCTGCGGTTCCTGCGCGAGCGCTACGAGGCGAGTTCGTTGTATGTCGGGCGCGGACTGCCGAAGATCGTCGGTTCGTCCGGCGCGCCCGTGGCGGGACATGGTGAAGGCGAGGGTGATTCGGCGACCCCGCGCGGTCCGCCCGACGAACCATGACGCGCCAGTTTCCGCTCGACCTGCGCTGGCCGCCGCATCAGCGCCTGGACGCGTTCCATTCTGGCGCCAACGCGGCTGCGTTGCGCGAAGTCGAGGCGCTGGCCCTGTCGTCGCAGCCCCCCTGGGTTTTCCTGCATGGCGCGGCCGGCACCGGCAAGAGCCACTTGTTGATCGGCGCCTGCCGCGCCGCGGTCGAGGCCGGCCACGGTGCCCGTTACGTGTCGCTGGCATCACTGCCCGAACCGCGCGCCGAGGTCATGGCCGGAATCGATACCGAAGGCCTGGTCGCCATCGATGATGTGCAGGCTTTGGCCGGCGATCACGACGGCGAGCGCGCATTGTTCGACCTGTTCAACCGCGCCGCGGCCGCGGCGGCTCGCATGCTGTTCGCGGCGAACGCGTCCCCGGCCGAACTCGGCATCGGGCTGGCGGATCTGGTGTCGCGGTTGTCCTCGTGCACGCAATCCGCATTGCATCCGCTGGACGATGACGGTCGGCGCGCGATGTTGCGGTTGCTCGCAGGGCGGATGGGCCTGCGCCTGGACGACGAGGTGCTCGACTGGTGGTTCGCCCGCCAGCCGCGCGATTCCGCGTCGCTGGTCGCGCTGCTGCGCCGGATCGACCGCGCCGCGCTGGCTGCGCAGCGACGCGTCACGATCCCGTTCCTGCGGGAGCTGTTGCGCGAGTAGCCCGGATGCCGGCGCGCAGCGCCAGAATCCGGGGTTCGGTCCTCGCGAGAATTTCCGGATTGCGCTTCGCTTCATCCGGGCTACGCGCTGTTGGTAGACGATGTCGGAGCGGCCCGTGGCCGCGACGCGGGCGTGTGGTCCACCGGTCGCGCGCATGGCGCGCTCCTACGCGTGCAAGTCTGCGTTTAGCTGGGCCAATCGCTCCGGGGTTCCGACATCGGTCCAGACGCTGCGGTGCTGTCGCCATCCGATTTCGCCATACGCGATCGCGGCACGCAGCAGCGGGACGATCGAAAAGCGCGGCGGCCTTGCCGGTGCGCTTGGCGTGTCGCCGATGATGGTCCGCCAGTCGCGCAGGATTCCCGGTCGATACACGCCGATGCCGGCGAAGGTCAACGCGCGCACGGCGCCTGGCGAATCCGCGCGCGGCAACAGCATTCCATCCGCGTCGATGCCGAAGTCGCCGCGCGGATGTTGCGGCGGATTGTCCACCAGCACCAGGTCCACGAGCCCGCGCGGTTCGCGCGGCAGCGAAGCGAAATCGAAGTCGGTGAAGGTGTCGGCGTTGATGGCAATGAACGGCGCTTCACCCAGCAAGGGCAGGGCGTGAAGCATGCCGCCGCCGGTTTCCAGCGGAACGTCCCCCTCGCGGCTGTACTCGATGCGCAGACCGTAGCGCGCACCGTCGCCCAGCGCTTCGGGGAATTGCGCGGCGAGATGCGCGACGTTGATCACGACGTCGCGCACGCCTGCTGCCGCAAGGCGTTCGAGGTGCCATTCGATCAACCGTTTGCCGCCGACCGCGAGCAACGGCTTGGCTGTGGTGTCGGTGAGCGGGCGCATGCGTTCGCCGAGGCCGGCTGCGAGCAGCAACGCCTTCATTGCGAACGCCCGTGCGCGGTGGAGAAAAGTCCCCCCTCACCCCGGCCCTCTCCCCTATGGGGAGAGGGAGAAAAG
>JBOHYO010000179.1:0-7612 GCA_050737935.1 Rhodanobacteraceae bacterium | reverse complement strand
GCTCCACCAGGGTAGCCACGCGGGCCGCGGCGCTGTGGCAGGACTCGTCGCCGCCGTGGATGGCGAGGTCGGCGAGTTCGCGGTAGAGCGGATCGCGCTCGCCCGCGAGCTGCTCCAGGCGCCCGCGACGGTCGGGCGTGTCGAGCAGCGGACGCTTGCGGTCGCGCGCGAGGCGCTGCAATTGCCGTTCGATGCCGGTTTCGAGCCAGACCACGAAACCGCGTTCGCGCAGCAGCCGGCGGTTGGCGGGAACCAGCACCGCGCCTCCGCCCGTGGCGATGACGATGCCACGCCGCGCGGTCAGCTCGGCCAGCAATTCGGACTCGCGGCGCCGGAAGCCGTCCTCGCCTTCGATCTCGAAAATGGTCGCCACGCTGACGCCGGTGTGCTCCTCGATCGACGCGTCAAGGTCGATGCATGGCAGGTCGAAATGCGTCGCGAGCTGTCGCCCGATGCTGGATTTCCCGGCACCCATCGGACCGATCAGGAACAGGTTGGGCGAGGGGTTCATCGGTTCCCGCACCTTAGCCTCTCTGGGCTCGACCGAAAAAGCTGTTGACACGGGTTCACGCGGATCAACGCGGATAAAACAAGAGCTGGATGGAAATCCGTGTGCATCCCTGTTGATCCGTGTCGAATGCTTTTGCTCGCGGAGCGAATCAATTCACAGTGTTTCCAGCCAATTCCACTTGTCTTCGGTGCGTCCGTCGAACAGCCCGAAGTACCAATCCTGGATCTGGCGGGTGAGCGGACCGGCATCGCCTGCGCCAACCGCCTTGCCATCGACGGCGCGGATCGGCGTGACCTCGGCGGCGGTGCCGCACATGAAGATCTCGTCGGCGAGGTACAGGTATTCGCGTGGAAGGTCGCGCTCGATGACCTCCACGCCGTGGTCGCGTGCAAGCTTGATGAGCGAATCGCGGGTGATGCCGTTCAGCAGCCCGGCGCTCACGGGCGTGGTATGCAGCGCGCCGTCGATCACGAGGAACAGGTTTTCGCCCGCGCCTTCACTCAGAAGGCCATTCGAGGCAAGTGCGATGCCTTCGCCGAAGCCGCGCTGGCGGGCTTCGCGCGCGATCAGTTGTCCGGAAAGGTAGTTGCCGCCGGCCTTGGCGCCGGACGGGATGGTGTTCGGCGCGCAGCGTTGCCAGCTCGATACGCATGCGGTGATCCCGTGCTTGAGGGCTTCCGGTCCCAGATACGGCCCCATAGGCCAGCCGGCGATCGCGACATCCACCGGCGTGTCCGCCGACAGCCCGAATCCGCCGAGGCCCCGCCAGGCGCAGGGACGCAAGTAGGCTTGCTCAAGCCCATTGCGTTTGAGTACTTCGCGGCACGCGGCGCTGGTTTCCTCGATCGAGTACGGGATCTGCATGTCGTAGATCCGTGCCGAGTTGTACAGCCGCTTCATGTGCGCCGTGAGCCGGAAAATCGCGCCGCCCGAAGGTGTCCCGCCTTTGGACGTTTTGTAGCAGCGGATACCTTCGAACACCGACGAGCCGTACTGCAAACCATGCGACATTACATGCGTGGTCGCGTTCGCCCACGGCTTGATGGAGCCGTTGTGCCAGATCCACTCGGGATACTTCTGTTCGGCCATGCGGGGACTCCGCTGAAAAGCTGAATGATAGCGTGCCGCGCCGGCGCCGCCAGGCTCCTACGCCGTAGGAGCGGCCCATGGCCGCGACACCACCCGCGTGCTGCGCCGATTGTCGCGCGCATGGCGCGCTCCTACACGAATCCGCGGCAAGACATCGAAGGCTCGATCTGGCCGCACAGTCACGCTCTCGGATGGTGCTGCGAATGCAGTCGCTTCAATCCTTCGCGCGCGACCATTGTGTAGATCTGGGTGGTCGAGAGATTGCTGTGACCGAGCAGCATCTGCAGCGCGCGCAGGTCGGCGCCGTGATTCAGCAGGTGCGTCGCGAAGGAATGCCGCAGCACGTGCGGCGATATGCGCTTGGCGGCGATGCCCGCGGTGAACGCGTGTTTTTTCACGATCGTCCAGGCCATTTGCCGGGTCATGCCGGCGGCGCGGTTGGAAAGGAACAGCGCCGGCGCCTCGCGGCCCTTCGCGAGCGCGGGCCGCGCTTCGCGCAGGTATCGGGTCAGCCAGTCCATGCAAGTTTCGCCGATCGGCACCAGGCGCTCCTTGCCGCCCTTGCCGGTCACCCGCAGCACGCCTTGGCGCAGGTTCAGTCCTGCCAGCGGCAGGGTCACGAGTTCGCTGACCCGCAATCCGCAGGCGTACATCAGCTCCAGCATCGCGCGGTCGCGAAGTCCGATCGGCGTTGCGACGTCGGGTGCTTCCAGCAGGCCCTCGATCTCGCGTTCCGCCAGCGCCTTGGGTAGCGTGCGGGGGAGCTTGGGCGTGTCCAGCAACACGGTGGGATCTTCGAATCCGGCGTCCCGGCGGACCTGTTCGGCGTAGAAGCGCCGAAGTGCCGTCAGCTCGCGGGCATTGGTGCGCGCGCCGACGCCGGCCAGGTTGCGCGCGGCAAGATAGCGAAACAGGTCTTCGCGGCTGGCATCGACGAGGCCGTGCGCATGGCTCGCCAGCCAGGCTGCACAGCGCTCGAGATCACCGCGATAATCAGTGAGCGTCAGATCGGCCAGGCCGTCGCGCGACCAGACGCTTTCGAGGAACGCGTCGATCGCGGCGCGATCGCGTGACTCCATGCTGGTCGCTGCTTCGCCCATCGTGCGATGCTGGCGCGCGCACCCTTCCGCCGCAAGACCCGCCATGTCATCGACGACCGCTTCCGTTGCCCCCGTGAAACCGCCGCCGCTGTGGCGGCGCTTCGCCAGCATGGTGTACGACCTGTTTCCGCTGGTCGGCCTGTGGATCGTCGCCGCAGCATTGTGGGTTCTCGTGTTCCACAACGTCTACAACCCCCAGCATCCGCAAGCGGCGTTGCGCGCGCTGCTGGGTGGGTGGCTGCTGGTGGTTGGTGGCGGCTATTTCGTGGTGTCGTGGACGCGGGTTGGCGCCACGATTGGCATGCGCGCATGGAAATTGAGGCTCGTGGCCGATGACGGCACTCGCATGGGCGCGGGCGCGGCGACGCTGCGATACGTGCTGGCGTTGGTGTCGCTCGCGCTGCTCGGATGTGGGTTCTGGTACGCGTGGTTCGATGCCGAACGGCGGACTTGGCACGACCGGGTATGCGGTACGCGCATGACGCGCCTCTAGCGGCGCGCCCCATCTCGAGTGATTCCGTTCGTTCCACGAGCAGGTCGCGGGCATGGCCCGCTCCTACAGTTATGCGTAGGAGCGGGCCATGCCCGCGATGCTTTTGGCTTTTTTGCCGAAACAAAAGAGGCTCGCTCGCACCGCGAGAAAAAACCTACGCTCGCCGGTAATACGCTACCGCGATAGCCAGCAGTACCAGCGGCGGAATCAGGTTCACCACCAGCGCCGATCCCCCGAACACCGTGCCGGTGCTCACCACCGCGCGTTCCAGGAAGTACCACGCGACGGCGACGATCACGCCGAGGAACAGGCGTTTGCCCAAGCCCCCCGAGCGGAGCGCACCGAAGCCGAATGGCAGCGCACACAGCACCAGCAGCAGCGTGTCGATCGGGTAGAAGATGCGCGCCCACCAAGCGTTGAGGTACACGGCGGGGTTTTGCCGGTTGGCGCGAAGGTAGGCGATGTTCAGGGACAGGTCGTGCAGCGACAGGTACTCCGCATGCATCACCGAAGCTTCCAGCACGGCGGGATCGAGGCTGGTGTCCCATGCCTCACGCTTGTGCGTCGTGCTGACTGCACCTTTCGTCGACACGCGGGTGTCGCGCACGTCATGGAGTACCCACGACTTGCCTTCGCGCGTGGCCAGCCTGGCCTGCCGGAACGAGGTCAGCTCGTTCGTGTCGTTGAAGCCGAAGATCCGCACGTCCGCGAGTTCGACCTCCGGGCGGCCGTGCACCATGTGGACCATCGCAGCCTTGGCGTTGATGATGTCGGCGCCGTCACGCGCCCAGCGGCCGCTGCCCTGGTGTACCTGCAACTGGCCGCCGTTGCGTTGCAACTGGATGGTCTGCGCGCGCTGTTCGCCGGCCGGGGCGGCGGTTTCGCCCATCGCGAACACGCCTGCCATCAGCAGCGCGACCAAGCCGACCACCGACAGGCTGATTCGCAATTTGGACATGCCCGCGGCGCGCAGTGCGGTCAACTCGCCGCTGGCGGCGAGGCCGCCGACACCCACCAGGCTGCCGATCAAAGCCGCGAACACGAACCATTGGTACGCGCGGCGCGGCACGGTCAAGAGAATGTAGACCACGGCCTTGCCCAGCGTGTATCCGTTGTGGCCGATGTCGCCGATCTGGCCGGCGAACTGGATGAAGGTGTCGAGGCCGGTCAGCACCAGCCAGGTCAGCAACAGCCCGCCCAGCACCGCACCCGCGATCAGCAGGTCTGCGCGCTTGATCCGCATGCGTTGCAGGGCCGCCGTCTTCACGTGGCGGACTCCGCCGTGCCATGCGGTTTGCGCGGTGCGTACTGCCGCGCGAATGCCCATGCCGAGCCGACAAATACCGGCACCAGGATCCACCACATCCCGGTCAGCGCGGGCACCTTGCCGCTCGCGATGAAAGAGCGGGCAAGGACCATCAGGTTCATGATGACGAGATACGCGAGCACCGCGATCAGGATGCGGCCGACCGGCGAAGTGCGCGGCGCCTGGCGCGCCATCGGCAGCGCCAGCATACCCAGCATCAGCAGTCCGAACGGGATCGCGATCCGCCATTGCAATTCGGCGCGCGCTGCCGGATCTTCATCACCGATCAGCGACGCCGTGGTGCGCATGCTCTCCTGGTCGGCCTGGCCGCTGTCGTCCGCCGGCTGCGACAACGCGATGTCGTTGCGCCGGAATTTCACCAGCCGCCAGTTGTCCTGGCCGAGGCGGATGTCATATTGATGCCCGTCGTGCAGCGCGACGTAGCGGTTGTCCTGCTGGCCTTCGTGGTACAGGTCGCCATGATCGGCGGTGATCACCCGGATGCTGGTGGCGCCGTCCTTGTCGGTTTGTTCGCGCGCGACGAACAGCTTGCCGAGCTTGGTGCCGTCGGGGCTCACGCTGTTGGCGAGCAGGATGCCTCCGCGACCCGGCAGGCTCGTGAATTGGCCCGCCTCGAGGCCCGCCGCGATCACCGACCGGTTGGCCTCGGTGAGTTCGGCGTTCGATGCGCGCGCGGCGAGGGGGCCGAGCCACAGCGACACCAGGGCCACGAGAATCGCCGTGCCGATCGCGAACACCGCGGCGGGCTTCAGCAGGCCCTTCGGGCCGAAGCCGGAGGCCGACAACACGTGCATCTCGCTGTCGCGGTACATGCGGCCGAGCGCGACCAGGATCCCGAGGAACATCGCCATCGGCAGCAGTGCCTGCAGGGTGTTCACGAGGTTCAGTCCGAGCACGGTGAACATCACCGCGCCGGGAAGCTGGCCCGTCGCGACCTTGTTGACGATGTCCGCAAACGTACTGCCGGTGAAAATCACCAGCAGCACCACGACGGCCGCCAGGGTGCCGAACAGGAATTCGCGCAGGAGGTAGCGGTCGAGGATGGAAAAGCGCGGCATTGCGTTGGTTCGAACCTGTCGCGGGGATCTCCCCGGGGGTCGAGACGGCCTGCCCGTCATCGTCTGGGGGCTTTGCGTGTCCTGGGCGCGCAGGCTGCAGGCACGCGAAGGAGAAGCTGGCAGGTTATCCGAATGTTCCCTAGACTCAAGCGTTTTGCGGGCGCCAAGTGTAGTGGCGCGCATCCGCCCGCCTGGTTACCAAGGGAGCAACTCTCATGCTTGAATTCAGCCTCGGTTCGGGCGCTGCCGACCGCGAAGATACGCCTTGTGCGGTCGTCGGCGTGTTCGAGGACGGCCCGTCGCCGGCCGCTGCGGCGATCGACGAAGCGAGCGGCGGGGCGATTGCGCGCCTTCGCGAATCCGGTGACTTCATCGGCAAGTCCGGCACGACGCTGGTGCTGCATGGCCTTGCGAACGTCGCATCACCGCGCGTGCTGCTGGTGGGATTGGGCGCGCGCGGCAAGTTCGATGCGCACGCATTCGAGCGCGCGTGCGGTGCCGCGGGAAAGGCATTGAAGCGGATGCCGATCGAGGAAGCGTGCACCTGGTTGCCGCAGCTGGACGTTCCCGGCCGGGACTCCGACTGGCGCGTGCGCACCTGCGCGCTGGCAGTCGACCACGCGTGCTTTCGCTATACGGCCACGCTCAAGCCGGGCAACGGTGATGCGCAGCGGCTCGCAAAGCTGAAGCTCGTGGCCGGAACCGAGGCGAACCGCGGCCTGGACCAGGCGCGCGCCATCGCGCGGGGAGTCGCGTTTGCGCGGGAGCTGGGCTGCCTGCCGCCGAACCTGTGCACTCCTTCGCACATCGCCGCGCAGGCGAAAACCATCGCCGACGAGCACGCCGACGTAAGCCTGGAAGTGCTCGAGCGTGCCGACATGGAAAAGCTCGGGATGGGCGCGCTGCTCGCGGTGGCATCGGGCTCGGCAACGCCGCCCAAGCTGATCGTGTTGCAATACAAGGGCGCCGGCGACGCCAAGCCCTGCGCGCTGGTCGGCAAGGGCGTCACCTTCGACACCGGCGGCATGAACCTGAAACCGACCGGTTCCATGGAGGAAATGAAGTACGACATGTGCGGCGCGGCCGGGGTGCTCGGCGCGTTCCTCGCCACGGTCGAAATGAAGTTGCCGCTGAACCTCGTGTGCGTGGTGCCCTCGGTCGAGAACATGCCGGACGGCGGCGGCTATCGTCCGAGCGACGTGCTGCATACCCACGCCGGCATCACCGTCGAGGTGTTGAACACCGATGCCGAGGGCCGGCTGATCCTGTGCGATGCGCTGGCTTATACCTGCAAGCGCTTCCAGCCGCAGGCGCTGGTGGATGCTGCGACCCTCACCGGCGCCTGCGTGATTGCGCTCGGCGCGCACGCCTCCGGCCTGTTCAGCGCCGACGACGAACTGGCCGGTGCGCTGCTCACGGCCGGCGAGGCATCGCTCGATCGCGCATGGCGTTTGCCCCTGTGGGACGACTACCGCAACCAACTCGAATCGGCGTTCGCCGACATTGCCAACGTCGGAGGCAAGAGCGCCGGCGCGGTCACCGCCGCATTGTTCCTGTCGCGTTTCACCGAAGGGACGTCGTGGGCACACCTCGACGTCGCCGGCACCGCGTGGGTTCCGGGCCGCAAGGGTTACGCGACCGGACGGCCCGTGCCCTTGCTCGCGCAGTGGCTGATCGGGCGAAGCGCGTAGCCCGGATGAAGCGAAGCTGAATCCGGGGAAGGCCATCCCGGATTTCGCCGCTGGTGCGGCTGCATCCGGGCTACGGGTGCCTCCCGGCAATCGAGGTTTCGGCCAACACCGCATCGAGAGCTTCGCGCAGCGGACCTGGCAATACCGGCTTGCGCAGGAACGCGTCCATGCCCGCCGCGCGCGCGCGTTGTTCTTCGTCGCCGTGGGCGCTGGCGGTGAGCGCGATGATGGGCGTGGTGACGCCGCGCTGCCGCAATAGCGCCGCGAGTTCGCAGCCTTCCATGCCCGGCAGGTCGAAGTCGAACACCATCACGTCGAAGGTGCCGCCGGCGTCGATCTCCGA
>JBOHYO010000178.1:0-13258 GCA_050737935.1 Rhodanobacteraceae bacterium | reverse complement strand
TACTGCTTCGATGATGAAGACGTCGAGGAAGTCGCGCGGAACATGGCGGACTTGCAGGTCCGACGGTTGCCGGTCGTCAACCGCGAAAAGCGGCTGGTGGGATTCATTTCGCTCAGCAACATCGCCGAGTCCGGCCAGGGTTCGACCGTGTTGCACGGAGTCGCCCAGCCGCATTGAGTGCCGCTGCGTAGAGCGGCGATGAACGCTTCCACACGGCTGGCGATGCACAATGCACGTAGGGCGGACATCGTCCGCCGCGCCAGGACTCGACGGCAAGCATCGCCCGCCCTACGAACCTTGGCACGTGGGAATTCCCTATGGCGCTGTCGGCTTTCAGCCTCAATTGCACCCTGAAGTCGTGGCCGGAGCCGTCCTCGACCGACAAGTTGCTGGACGAGGTCGCGCACGCATTGCAGCGGCACGGCGTGCACACCTCGGGCACGCGAGTGGTCCAGCACCCTGTCAAGCCGGGCGTCAGCGCCGATGAAGGGGAAGGCGATGCTTGGCCCGCGCTGCGCAAGCAGATCCTCGACGCCGACATCCTGGTGCTGGGCACGCCGATCTGGCTCGGCCAGCCGGGCAGCGTGGCCAAGCGCGTGCTGGAGCGAATGGATGCGTTCCTCGGCGAGGCGGACGCGCGTGGACGCTATCCCACGTACGGCCATGTTGCCGTCGTCGCGGTGGTCGGCAACGAGGATGGTGCGCACCACGTGACCGCGGAGTTGTACCAGGCCCTGGCCGACGTCGGGTTCACGGTGCCGGCCGCGGGCGCGACCTACTGGGTCGGCGAAGCGATGGGCAGCACCAACTATCTCGACCTCGAGAAGACTCCGGGCAAGGTGGCCTCGGCGAATGCGATGCTGGCGAGCAACGCCGCCCACTTGGCGGCGCTGCTCAAGGGCGAGCCCTACCCCGGGTGCGAGGCGGTCGAATGAAGCAGTGTCGCGTCGCCGTGCAATCCGGTTGGGAGAGCCGCGTGGACGCGCTGCTGCCCAGCGGGCCACGAAAACATGGAAATCTTTTCTCCTGTCGCCCGGAACGATTTACCGGATCGGGCGTGCCAGCAGGGGTGGGAGCCGGAATTCGGCGGGCCAAGCGGTTGGCATGCTTCTTGAGTGAAGGGGGACTGCAATGCACCGGGCGGTTTGCCCAGCCTTCCCCCCGGCATGGTCTCTCGATGGCCCGGCGCATTGCGGCATCAGGCGGTGCCCCGCGGTACCGCAGATGCCTCCGGCAGACGCAAGACTGCCGCACCGGCCACAAGGACAGGTGGCCATCAAGGATGACGCGGCAGGACGCCGCACGGGTTCTGCCGCTATGGCGGAATCCGGGGCAGGGACGCCCATCGACGTCACCGCAAGGATTGCGGCGAGCAAGGATGATGCGGCAAGGAAGCCGCACGGGTCCCGCCGTCATGGCGGGGTCCGGGGGCAGGGAGGCCCATCGACGCAGCTCCACGGATCGGGGCGACAAGGACTCGGCAGGAAGCCGTGCGGAGTTACGCGTCGGGGCGGCTCCGGGCAAGGATGCATGGCGGGGCCGGTCGTGCAAGCGGCCGGCCCCGCGGATTTTTCGTGCCTGCCGCGTTCCGGCGAGTTCATGTACCGGCGGCATGCGCCAGGCGTGCAGGGCGGCTGGGGCTTGGGTGTCCGATGAGGGCCGCGGGTGATGCGCCATGGGTAGAATGCTGCGATGAGCGTGGCGAACGACATCCGCGAGGGCGGCGAGGCGGTGGAGTTCCCGGCAGCCGATGCCGCAACCTCGGCGGGAACGTTCGAGGCGACGGATAACGCATCGCCGGGCGGGAAAGGGAAACCGCGACGCGCGGTCGACCAACCATCGTCCTCCGCGACGGATTCGGCGACTGGCGCGCACACGAGCAACGACCGCCTGCTCGCCGTCGTCCAGGAATTGCAGGCCCGCAACGAAGAGCTCGCGCGCGCCAACAGCGAACTCAACAATCTGATCGCCAGCACCGGGGTCGGCACCCTGTTCCTGGACGGCGAACTCCGGATCCTGCGCTACACGCCGCATCTGGCCTCGGCATTCGAACTCGTGCCCGCCGACGTGGGGCGCCCGTTCGCCGAACTCGTGCCCAGGTTCAAGACCGAGAACCTGCTCGCCGATGCCCAGTATGCCCTGCGCGACGGCGTCGCGGTCGAAAGGGAATCGACCGGCAAGGACGGCCGCTTTTACCGGGTGCGCATGCAACCCGGCCGTGTCGGCAACGGCAAAGTCGGGGGCGTGGCGCTGACCTTCGTCGACATCAGCGAGCGCGAGCGCCAAGACCAGGAAATCACGGCGCTCAACCTGGAACTCGTAGCCGGCAAGGCGTTGGCCGAGAGCATCGTCGCCACCGTGCGAGAGCCGATGCTGGTACTCGACGAAGACCTGCGGGTGGTGATGGCGAGCCGCGCGTTCTATCGCGATTTCCTCACCAGCGCGGAAGCCACCGTCCACGAATCGCTCTACGACCTCGGCGATCACCAGTGGGATATTCCCGAGCTCCTGCGCCTGCTGGACGAGGTCCTTCCGGAACGCACCAACGTGGACGCCTTCGAGGTACGCCACGACTTCGGCGCCGGCGAGCGGATCATGCTCCTCAGCGCGTGCCGGCTGCGCCAGCAGCCGGGACTGGAGCCGCTGATCCTGCTGACCTTCGAGGACGTCACCGAACGCACCCTCGCCAAGGATGCGCTCGCTGCATCGGAAAGCAAATACCGCGACCTGTTCGACTCGATCGACGCGGGCTTCTGCATCGTCGAGATGCTCTACGACGACGCCGGCCGGGCCGCCGATCTCCGCCACATCGAAGTCAATCCTGCCTTCGCCCGCAACAACGGCCTCGAAAACGTGGTGGGCAAGACGCTGCGCGGCGACCTTGGCATCGAACTCGAACAGTCGTGGCTCGACACGTACTCCAGCGTCGCCGAAACCGGCGAATCGATCCGATTCCAGCAGTACAGCGCCGCCTTCCATCGCTGGTTCGACCTGAACGTGTTTCGCGCCGGTGTGCCGGAGCTGCGGCGGGTGGCGGTCCTGTTCACCGACACCACCGAACGCAAGCGCGCGGAACGCGCGGTTACGCGGCTGGCCAGCATCGTCGACACCTCGGATGATGCGATCATCAGCAAGGATCTCGATGGTGTCATCATCAGTTGGAACAGGGGCGCCGAGGAAATGTTCGGCTACAGAGCCGAAGAAGCGCGCGGGCATACAGTTGCGTCGCTCATCATCCCCGGCGACCGCCAGGACGAAGAAGACGACATCCTGCATCGGATCCGGCGCGGCGAGGCCGTCGATCACTTCGAGACCGTGCGCCGCCACAAGGACGGATCGCTGCTCGACGTCTCGGTGACGATTTCGCCGTTGCGCGACAAGCGCGGGCGGATCATCGGCGCCTCGAAGATCGCGCGCGACATCACCGACCGCAAGCATTACGAGCGCCACCGCGAACTGCTGATCCAGGAACTCAACCACCGCGTCAAGAACACGCTGGCCAGCGTGCAGGCGCTGGCGGCGCAGACGTTCCGTGGCTCCGGGATGCGCGATTCCGTTGCCACCTTCGAGGCGCGGCTGCTGGCGATGTCCGCGGCACACGACGTGCTGACCCGCCAGAGCTGGCAGGGCGCGGGTATCCGCGAGGTGGTGGGCGATGCCGTGGCGGCGTGGGCCGGTCAATCGGGCTTGCGCGCGGCCTTCGATGGTCCCGAGCTGCGCCTCCGCCCGGCCGTGGCGCTGGCGCTGGCGATGGCCCTGCACGAACTGGCCACCAACGCCGTCAAGTACGGCGCGCTGTCGAACAAGAAGGGCAAGGTGTCGATCGAGTGGTCGGTGTCGGACGACCCGCGCCCTTGCTTCCGGCTGCGCTGGCTGGAGCAGGGCGGCCCACCCGTGCGCGCGCCAGCGAGGCGCGGCTTCGGTTCGCGCCTGATCGAGTACGGGCTGGCGCGGGATCTCGGCGGCACGGTGCATCTGTCGTTCAACGAAGGGGGTGTGGAGTGCAGGATCGAAGCGCCGCTCGAGGAAATCTGCGAAGAAGGAACGGTGTGATGGAAGATGGCGATAGCCTGGAAGGCTGCCGTGTGTTGATCGTCGAAGACGACGCGATGATCTCGATGATGCTGCAGGATCTGCTGGAAGACATGGGTTGCAGCGTGGTCGGCGTTGCATCGCGGCTGGAGGAGGCACAGCGCAAGGGTGACGCGGGTGGCTTCGACGTGGCGCTGCTGGACGTGAACCTGCGCGGCGAGCGTACCTTCCCTGTCGCCGAAGCCATGCTGCAACGCCGGCAGCCGTTCGTGCTGACCACGGGCTACGCGACGACGATCCTGCCGGATGCGCTGCGCACCGCGAAGCTGCTGCAGAAACCCTATCGGCGCCAGGACCTCGAGTCCGCGCTGTGGGACGCGATGCACAACGGCTAGCGCCGCTCTTGCAGGTTGGTGCTGAGCGCAGCGAAGCCCAACGGTGGCTCGCAGGAGAGGTCCCGTCGCTCTTGCAGGTTGGTGCTGAGCGCAGCGAAGCCCAACGGTGTTCGACGGCTGTTGGTTGGCGCTGAGCGCAGCGAAGCCCAACGATGTTCGAGGGCGTTGGGCTTCTCCCGGAACAAGTCCGGGATCAACCCAACCTACCCGTACGTTGGCGCGCCCGGCCGCTCTTGTAGGTTGGCGCTGAGCGCAGCGAAGCCCGACGGTGTTCGACGGCGTTGGGCTTCTCCCGGAACAAGTCCGGAATCAACCCAACCTGCCGCAGCGAAGCCCAAAGGTCGCGAGCAAACTCGCCCGCTCCTGCGACACGATGAATGCCGCAGCCAGCGTGATGCCCAGCGCTGCAAAAGATTGCACTACGCGCGCGAATTTCCCGCGCACGAACGCGCCATTGGGCGCGCATTCGTCCTGCGTCGCTTGCACCGCCGGGCCGGTGAATGCTCCGCTGAACGGGGTCCGAACCTGCGCAGCGACTTGGTCGCCGGGGCAAGGTTTCTTGGCAATAGCTTAACCTTGTCCGGGTTCGGGCCTATTATTCTCGTTCCCTTGACGCGCTTTACCGGGAACGCGATGAAATCCGCCTCCGCGACGGGCAGTGTCCTGCTGGTCGACGACAACGAGAGCTTCGCGCGCATGCTGGTGGAAGCGGGCAGGCAGGCGGGCTGCAAGGTGTACCACGCGGCCAGCGTGGAAGGCGCGCGCGGCGTACTGGCGGAGCGGAAAATTTTCGACCTGCTGCTGGTCGACATCATGTTGCCGGACGGCAACGGCCTCGAACTGGTCGAGAGCATGGACCTCGCCGACCAGGGCCGGATCGCGATCGTCACCGGGATGCCGAGCGTCGAGAGCGCGGTGCGGGTGCTGAATACGCCGGTCGTCGATTACCTCGTGAAGCCGATTCCCGCCGCGACGCTGCAGGAACTGCTGGTCGGCGCGCATGGTCGGGCGGTGGCGCGCAGCCGGGTAACGCGCCCGCTCGGCGACATGGTGGGCGCCAGTGGGCAGATGAAGACCTTGTTCGACCAGATCCGGCAGGTCGGACCGCTCGATGTTTCGGTGCTGGTTCACGGCGAGAGCGGCACCGGCAAGGAACTGGTGGCGCGTGCGCTGCACGAACAGAGCGGGCGCAGCGGTCGCTTCGTGGCAGTCAATTGCGGCGCCATCACCCACGACCTGCTCGGCAGTCAGGTGTTCGGGCATGAACGTGGTGCATTCACCGGCGCGGTGCAGGCTCACACCGGCTTCTTCGAGCAGGCCGACGGCGGCACGTTGTTCCTGGACGAGATCACCGAGATGCCGGCCCAGCTTCAGGTGTTCCTGCTGCGCGTGCTCGAATCGCGCATGCTGACCCGCCTGGGTGGCACCCGTGAGATCCCCGTGGACGTGCGGCTGATCGCCGCGACCAACCGTGACCCGCGGGCGGCGGTGGCGGCGGGCGTGCTGCGACAGGACCTGTACTACCGGCTGATCGAGTTTCCCCTGTACATCCACCCACTGCGGGAGCGCCGCGAGGACATCGGGCTGCTCGCGCGGCATTTCCTGGACCGGCTCAACCGCAAATACGGAACTTCCAAGGCCTTCCAGCCGGACGCGCTGGTGCGGATGACGGAGGCGGCCTGGCCGGGCAACGTGCGTGAACTCCGCCATGCCGTGCAGCGCCATTTCATCCTGTCCGGTGATTTTGCCCAGGTGGGTTTCCGGCACGAAGACGCGCCGGTCGCCATGGAATCCGACGCCGATTCCGTGCACTTCCGGGTGGGCATGACCTTCGAGGAGGTCGAGCGGGAAATGCTGCTGAAGACGCTGTCGAGCTGCGGCAACAACAAGAGCCGCACCGCAAATGTCCTGGGCATCACCGCCAAGACCATCTACAACCGCCTGCTGCGCTACCGGGCCGAAGGGCTGATCGACGACAGCCTGCTGCAAGGCGGGCCGGCAGAGAACGACAGCCCGGGCTGACGGCGCCCGATGCTTGATTCCGCGGTGAGGAAGTGCGCGGTGCGCGTTCCTCATCCGGGAAGTCAGGGAGGCAACCGGGAAATATTTTCGCGGCGGCACCAGGCGCTGCGGTGCTGCCGAGCCGGCATCCGGGCGCTCCCGGCGGTTCGGCCGGTTGGCGCGGGCCATGCAAGGGTGGCGCGCGTCGGAGCCGGGTTCGGCGCCAGGATGTACCATCGGATGCTCGGCCGGCTGGCCGGGCATGCGCCATTGCAGCGTCGGCCCCCGGGTCGGGTTGCAGCAAACAACAGAAGGGAGGATGCCGACGTGCCGGTTTCCACATTGCCGGAAGGCCAGACGGACGCATCAGGGCGTGATGCCGCGGCGCTCCCGGAACGCGATTTCAACGCCGCTTTCGGCGAAATGACGCACGCCGTGCTGAACGCTTTGAATGCGGTCACGGCTGCCGCCGAACTGTCGAGACTGCTGTTGAAGCGCGCTGAATCCGGTGAGGCGGCGAAAACGCTGGCGCGCGTCGAGCCGGAATGCCTCCGGGCAGCCCGCCTGCTGCGCGAAGGGCGTGCATTCCTGACGTTCCGCATCGCAGCACGAGGCGATGTCGCCGTCGCTGCACTGCTGAACGAGTGTGCGGAAAGATTTGCCGGCCGCGTGGAAATCATGGACGGAGCGGAACTGCCTGCGGTCCGCGCCGATGCCGACGCATTGCGCCGCCTGTTCATGGAACTGCTCGAGAACGCCTTTGCATTCGGTGCGAACCACGTCCGCGTCACCCTGAAGGAAACCGGGAGTGATGCCTTGCGGATCGACGTCCTCGATGACGGACCAGGCATTTCAGTGCCCGCCGCGCGACTGTTCGTTCCGTTCTACAGTACCCAGCCCGACGAACACAGCGGACTCGGGCTCGCGCTGGCCGCGCGGATCGCGGAAGCGCACGGTGGCCGGGTCGGCGTGGCCGATTGCGAACGCGGCGCGCTGTTCTGGATCGAACTGCCGTTGCCGGAAGCTTGAATCGGCCCCGGGCGCTAATGCCTTGGAGGGCTGGCGCGTATGCAGTCGTTCAGTGCGCTAGGAACAGCTCGCCAATGGTGAGCGCCAGCGGATAGGGCTTGAAGTGGTTGCGGTTGCTCAGGATCACCACGGTGACGTGCTGCTGCGGCCAGCGGATGATCACGTTGCGGAAGCCCTGACTCTCGCCCGAGTGCCACTCCGTGTCACCGCTCAAGCGCCAGCCGAAACCGTAATCGGTGTCGGGATCGGCGATGGGATCTGTCGGTGTGAACGCCAGCTTGCGTGAATCGGCATCGAGTAGTTTGTCCGTGTACAGCGCAGCATCCCACTTGGCCATGTCCGCGATATTCGAATAGATGCCACCGTCGCCGCGCGTGGCACTGGTGACGCTCTGATCGGTGCGCGTCCACTTGCCATCGATGTTACTGTAGCCGTACGCGCGGTTGGCGGGTTTCGGCGCGCGATGGTGCTCGTACATCAGCGTGTGGTTCATGCCGAGCGGCTGGAAGATGCGCTGCTTCATGAAGTCGGCCAGGTCCATGCCCGACACGCGCTGCACGATCAGGCCCAGCAGCACGTAGCCGCCGTTGCTGTAGCGATGCGCGCTGCCCGGCTGGAAGTACAGGTGATCTTGCGACGCGATCATGCGCAGCACGTCGTTGTCGTCGATCTGGGCGGTCTGGCTCGACGGGATCAGGTCTTCGTAATCGATCAGGCCGCTGGTGTGCGTCAGCAGGTTTTCGATCGTGATCCTGGCGTCGCTGGCTGGAAGCTCCGGCAAATACTTGCGGATCGGGTCGGTGAGTTTCAGTTTGCCATCCTGCTTCAGCAGCAGGATGCTTGCTGCGGTGAATTGCTTGGTGACCGAAGCGAGGCGGTAGTTGGTATCGGCGCCGGCCCTGGTGTGTTGCTCGAGCTCGGCATATCCGTAGCCACGTTCGATGACGGGCTTGCCGTCCTTCACCACCAGCAGGGAAGCGCCGGGCACGTCGCCTGCGTAGCGGCTCATGAGGGCATCGATTTGGGCCTGGTGCAACACTGGCGCCTGCGCGGCGGCCATAAGCGGCAGCCATGCGAGGGCGAGGAGGGCAAACGGTTTGCGTGTCATGGGCGGATCTTCATGTCGAAAGGGGTTTCGAACAGCCGGCATTTTGCTCGTCATCCCGGCGAAGGCCGGGATCCATTTTGATTTTCGCAATGACAACCTGGATCCCGGCCTTCGCCGGGATGACGGCAATGAGAGATCGGGGCCGCCCGTTCATGGGATACAAAGCGGTCATTGCACGGGAACGTCGTACAGCGTGGTCGGCTGCGGGTGCATGGTGAAGGTGTAGTGCCACCATTCCGCCGCGTAGTTTTCGAAACCCTGCGCAGCCATCGCGTGTAGCAGCCGTTCGCGGTTCGCATGCTGCGCCGCGGTGGCATCGGGTGAATCGGTGTGGGCGAGCGGGTCGAACATGTCGAAGTGGGTGCCCATGTCCAGCGGCTTGCAGTGCCGGTCGTGCGCGTCGCATTGCATCATCGTCAGGTCGACCGTGGCGCCGCGGCTGTGGCCCGACACGGGCGCGATGTATTCGCCGAGCAATTTGCTCTTGTCGACGTTGGGGTAATGCGCGGCCTTGGTGCTTGTATCGGAAAGGTCGTGCGCCCAGCGCACGAACGCCGTGACCGCGCGGGCAGGGCGGTAGCAGTCCCATATCTTCAACGCCATGTGTTGCTGGCGCAGCGTGTGCTCGACGCGCGCGAGCGCTTCGGCGGCCGGCTTCAGCAGGAAACACTTGGCGGCGCGGTAGCCGGGCACTGGCGCACCGGTGAAGTTGTCGCTGCCGGCGTAGTGGATGTTCTCGGCCATACCCGGCACCAGCGAGCGGATGTCGATCATTCCGGCTTGGGCCATCGTTTTCGCGGGCGAGATTTGCGGTGGAGCGTCGGCGCTTGCGGCGATGGCAATTGTCGCCAGTGCGAAAGCGAGAGCGCAGGAAATGAAGGGGCGGTGCGATATTGCCGGACCCTCACCCGCCCTTACTCGCGCCATCACTGGCGTTCGCCCGTCGGGCCGGCTGATGCCGTTCACGGCCGATCCCGTGGGCCGTAGTCGGGCACCCTCTCCCGAGGGGAGAGGGATTTTGAAACCGGTTCTATTCACAGGAACCCTCCCGCGTGAAATCAAGATCCTGATAGTCATAACTGAAATCGGCATCCGGATCGACCTTGGCCATGTGCAGCTTACCGCCGGACTTGGTGGGGAAATCCAGCCAGGCTTCGGCATCACCGTGGAACCAGTGCACGAGGTACTTGTCGCCGACGCGCATGACCTCGCCGGTGAGGTTGGGAGATTTCTGCGAGGCTAATTGAACGGTGTTGCCCTTGGTGCAGACGTGCACTTCGCCAAACCACGGATCGCGCCACACGCCTAGTTCGTTCTTCAGCTCGGCAGCAGTGGCGGGTTTGCGCGAGGACGTGTCGGGCACGTGCGAGATGCGGCGTTTTTCATCGGCGTGCTTCAGCTCATCGGCGTAGCTCTCGACGCTGCGCGCCTTGTCCGGTGCGGTGAAATGCTTGGTAAGCACCTCGTTGAGCACCGTGCGCGCGTTTTCGGCCTCGGCGTTGATCAGGAACACGTAGCCGCTCTTCTTGAACGGCAGCAGTGTCACCGCCGAGTACATGCCTTCCAGCGTCCCGGTGTGCGACACCGTCATCTCGCCATCGACATCGCCGATGCGCCAGCCGTAGCCGTAGCCCCAGAACAGCGTGCCGTCCCATTCGTGCTTGCGCTTCGAGATCGGCATTGGCGTGTAGGGCGTCCACTCTGCATGCCGTTCCTTTGGCGTCAGCCATTGCAACTGCTGCGGAGTCGGCACCAGCCAGTTCCGAGCCCAGGTCAGCATGTCGTGCAGGCTGCAACGCACGCCGCCGGCCGCCTCCATGGTGGTGGCATGGACGATGGCGCCGTGCGCGGGAACCGCGACGAAGTGGCCATCTTCGATGATGTGCGGGTCCGCCACGTTGCCGACCTCGTCGCGATTCCATGTACCGATCTGGCAACGCGTCATCCAGAGCGGGTCGAAGACTTCGCGGCGCATCAACGTCGGGTACGGTGCGCCACCAGCCGCGGCCGCGACCTGGCCGGCCACGATGTACAGCGTGTTGTCGTAGGCGTAACCCGCGCGAAAACTGTAGGCGGGTTTCAGGTACTGCAGGCCCGCGATCACGTCGGCTGGCGTGAAGTGGTTCGGCGTTGGCCACAGCATCAGGTCGCCCGCGCCTTCGGGCAGGCCGCTATGGTGCACCAGCAGATCGCCCACCTGCATGTTCTTCGTGACCCACGAATCGTGCATCCGGAACGACGGGATGTATTTCATCACCGGATCGTCCCAGCGCAGCTTGCCCTGCTGCACCAATCGCGCCAGCAGGGTAGAAGTCATGGCCTTGCTGTTGGACGCGATCTTGAACAACGTGTCGCTGTCGATCGGCCTGCCGGACGCGAGCGTTCCGACCTCGCGGGTGTAGACCACCTTGCCGTGGTCGATTACTCCAACCGCGAGGCCGGGTAAGTGGTAATACGCGACTACCGCATTGACGAGGCGATCGAGGTCGGAGTTTTGGCTTGTTGGTGGTCCGGCGGCCTGCGCAGTGGTTGCACAAAACGACAGCGCCATCATCAGCAAAAATTCGACGACGTGGAAAATTGACAATCGGCGAGCCTTGGCAACGCGCACTAGCGCGCCTTTGAAGTCCTCCCCTTCAAGGGCGAATCGGCGCGTTTGCGAACCGCAGGTCCGCGCGCCAATGAGCGCCCGAGCAGGAGCGAAGGGCGGGGTTGCTTGGCGAGGACACGGACGTACGAGCTTAGCAACGATCAGGTGGGGATGGGTTGCTTTCGGATCGCATGATGCGAGCGCGCTCGTGGTGCCAACCTGGTTCGAAAACCCCATCTCCCTCCCGGCCTCCCCCTTGAAGGGGGAGGAGCAAAGCGCGCCAGCCACGTCGATGTGCAAGATGGCAGCCGGTGCCGAGCTTTGCTGGAGATGGATGCGTCTCATGCAATCTCCCATTCGCCCGCCGTTTGTTCGCCGGCGACCATTTCCTCGAAAGTCTGGCGCTGGCGCACCACTGCGTAACGGCCTCGGTCGAGCAGTACCTCTGCGGCCAACGGTCGCGAGTTGTAGTTCGATGCCATCGACGCGCCGTAGGCGCCCGTGGCCTTGATCATCACCAGATCGCCGGCCTCGCACTGGGGCAGTTCGCGGTCGCGCGCGAAGGTGTCACCGGTTTCGCAAACCGGCCCGACCACATCATAGGTATGCAGCGGCCGGGTAGGGTCCACCAGCGGCACCATGTCGTGCCACGCATCGTACAGTGAAGGCCGGATCAGCTCGGTCATCGCGGCATCCAGGATCAGGAAAGTGCGTTGCTGGCCCCGCTTGATCCGGATCACGCGCGTCAGCAGAGCGCCGGCGTCGGCCATCAGCCAGCGTCCGGGTTCCAGCAGGATGCGGCCGTCGAAACCCGCAAGCGCTTCGCGGATCGCGCTGGCGTAGTCTTCGATCGCAACGGGCTGATCCTGGCCCGCGCGATAGCGCACGCCAAGACCACCGCCCACGTCGATGCTGCGGATCGCGTGCCCGGCGGCGATCAGCTCGCGCCAGAAATTGGCGACGCGCTGCAGGGCCGCGCGAATCGGATCGAGGCTCAGCATCTGCGAGCCGATGTGGACGTGCAAACCATCCAGTCGCACGTGCGTCAGTCGTGCGCTGTCGGCGAACCATCCTCGCGCCTCGTCGATGCCGACGCCGAACTTGTTTTCCGCCTTGCCGGTCGAGATCTTGCCATGGGTGAGGGCGTCGACGTCGGGGTTGATGCGCACGGACGCATTCGCCGTAGCGCCGCGTTCCTCCGCAATGCCTTGCAGCAATTGCAGTTCGTCCGCCGATTCCACGTTGAAGCGCGCAACGCCTGCAGCCAGCGCGTCCGAGATTTCCTCGGCGGTCTTGCCGACACCGGAAAACACGATGCGATCGGCCGGGATGCCGGCGTACAGGCAACGCCACAATTCGCCGCCGGAGACGATGTCGGCGCCGAGCCCAGCGTTCGCCATCAATTGCAGGACCGCGACGTTCGGGTTGGCCTTGACCGCGTAGCAGATCCGCGCATCCAGTCCGTGCAACGCCCTCTGCATCGTGTCGATGCGCTGGCGGATCGCGCTCGCGGAATAAACCTGACACGGCGTGCCCACGCGCCGCGCCAGGGCAGGGAGGTCGACGCCGTCCAGGCATGCTTCGTCGGCGCACGGGGGGTCGGCGTGGGCAGTCGTTGCGGTCATGTCATGTGTGCGGATTGCAAAGATTTTCGAAGCAGATAATGCTCCCGCAAAAGCGGGAATCCAGTGGCGTAGCCCGGATGCAGCGCAGCGGAATCCGGGAAGATTCGCCGGGACACCCCGGATTCCGTTTCACTTCATCCGGGCTAGGACGGCCGAGCCAGTCAATAACCCGCCGCCAATCCCGCGGAACGGTGCGGGTCGCTCGCGCCTTCCAGCATCCCGGTCTTCGGGTTCACCAGAATGGATTCAAGCACACCCAGGTGGCGCTCCTTGAGCCTGTAGCCCATCGCTTCCAGTTGTTGTTTCGACTCGGGCGTCAGCAGACCCGGGCCGACATAGACGACATCCGGGTACCACTGCATGTGGATGTGCGGCGCGTTGACGGCCTGCTGCATGTTCATGCCGAAGTCGACCACGTTGATGATGCTTTGCATCGTGGTCGAGATGATGGTGGCGCTGCCGGGGCTGCCGCTCAGCA